>CAMLEX010000007.1 GCA_946479055.1 uncultured Bacteroidota bacterium
TCTTCATAATAAAAAGTACGCAGCAGGCCTTTTTGAATAAAAAAAATATGGCGGGAAATGTGGCCGGACTGCAGGATCGTTTCTTTACGGGCGACCTGGCGGGTTTTTATTTTTTCGGTTAAATATTGCTGCAAGCCAGCAGATAGGGGATGGATATTATGTAATAAGGCCAACAGGTCTTTCATTGCAGCAAAGCTCTGCAACAATATGTTGGCGTGGTAATCTTTCTCATTTGATAAACGGAATAAAAAATTGGGAAAAAGGAGTGGGTTTGGAACCGATGGCCAGGGCTATAATTAAAATACGAAGCAACGCTTAGTATAGCGATGACTTCCCGGTTCTATTAATTAAAAATTGATTAAAGAACAAATTGAGATTGATGATTATTCAACTATTTGCTACAAAAATCGCATTGCCAATAATTATATGGAAGGGGTATTTTCAATTGTATTAACAATGAGCCCCAATATCAGGCAGCTGATTTAGGTTCAGGTGCTGGTCAATCGAAGAACTTATTCAAGGGTATGCTACAACCTGTTTTAATAATCAACTAGAAGTATTTTCGCAAAAAGCTTCGACTAGAAACAACGTAACCATGGAAAATTTGCTGTTCCTCTTTTTCTATTACACCAATGACGAGGGGCTCATTTTCCAACAGCCAGTCCGGTAAGCCCGTGCGGTCAATTTTCCAGGAGACTTCCCCTTTTTCCATTTTAAAAAAAAGGCGGTTACCCCGTTCATCACTGGTATTTCCGTCGTAGCAGGAAGATCCCCTTTTGCGAAAATTAAATCACGCAACCTCCCGTTGATTTTAATAAGTGAAGTAAACGCAATATTTTTCTGAATATCCATTAGTTAATTAATATATAAATGAAACCCCAAAGCCAGCGCATGAGTCCCCAATAGTGTCTTATAATAAAAGTTTGCCGAAGCTCCGTATGATATTACGAATCGGGCAAGGCCAGGATAATCGATAGTTTTTCAGGAGTAAATTGGACTTGAAGTTGTCCAAAGATGTTGTCCAGTGGCCGATTTCTACTACAATAAATATATTGTACGTTATGCATCAATGCAAGCAAAATCATTAATGATTTTAAAAAAATAAATATCGCCCGCTCCTATTTAAATGGGGTATGCATTGGCTTACGATAAAACAAAGAATGCAGGAATTTTACAGGTACATTCTAAAGCGGCGTCATTCTATTTTACAGCTAAGTTTCATCGGTTCTCCAACGGGAATTTACAGATTATGAAAAGAGTTAATCTATCTTTAGGATTTGCTTTTATTGCAGATAGCTTTCTGAATAAGCTCCAATTCATGCCGCTTTTTTGTATACTCAATTTTATTCTTTTCGTATTTAACTATAATCAAATATTCATCTATGGTTCTAACCATGATAAAGAGAGATATTTCAAAGTATCTTCGGTTATTGGCTTTAAGATACGAAATTAAATTAACGCCCTTTAGAGTAGTATTATTTAGTTTTCGTCCCGGCATATATGCCGAAGATGCCGCCTGCATTACACCACAACAGAGCGTTCACTTTACAACGGAAACAAACCACTGCATCAGCAATAAGCAAGTGTAGTTATTAGCTTGCCATTTCTCCAGGAGGTTCCTCTGTTAAAGAAAAGATAGATTGATCGGTTTTCTTTGCTAATTTTCTCAACTCAATTTCCTCCTGTAGATTTCGTAAAAATTCCCTGCTTATCAGCAATTGATCAGGATTAGCGACCAATGCTCTTAGGTGAGCATTATAGTTAGTTTGCTCAATAAGTAAGTCAAGAAGGTCGGATAAACTTAGCAGTTTTAAATCTTCCATGGTCTGGGCAGTTAAAAGCTACAAGTATAGGACAAAAATTGTGCTGATTGTGATCCCGCTTAAAAAAAATAATGTTATACCATTAATTGGTTAGAAATTCTATATATAAGGAGTTAATACACCCGGCCGTAGTTAATTAAATTATGTGTTGAAATATGCAAACGAAAAAAGCGAGTGAATTATTTGGCTATTTCCATGTTTCTTTGGCTAAAATAACTTTCTGAATCAATTCAATCTCATTTCGTTTGATTTCAGTGTTCGATACATGTTCGTGATACTTGTGCATAGCCAATAATTTATTTATCGATTTGGCCATGATCAATAGCTCTGTCATTTACTAAAGATAAAAAACTAGCCCATTGGATTTTTAAGTTTCGATTTTGTAGAACACTTTCTACATTTTAACAAGATTTGAAAAGTTGTTGGCTGATTATACACGGCTTTTACTTTTGGTATCCAAATTGAATTTATTGGGTAGTGTTTTTAAAAAGTTGTTAGTTCCAACTTCCGGGTGGATTTCTGATCCACCCTTTTTATACTATTAATCCATCACAAGTAGGGTATTTTAAATCGGTTATTTCAGTGAGTGAAGTGCTAATTTGTTTCCTTCTGTGTCGGTGAAGTGAGCCATGAAACCATTTGGACCTATTGAAGTTTTTGGCAAAAGAATTTTGCCTCCCGCTGCTTCAACCTTAGAAAGCGGGACGCTCAAATCATCACCACCATTCAGATAAATCAATGGACCATTCATTGATGGTTCAAATCCCTCTCCTTCTACGATTCCACCGCCAACGCCACCGTTTTGCATGTCGCAAGGAAGCATACCATACTTGTAGGAAGGGTGTGGCATTTCCTGAATGTCTGCACCGAATAGCGTTGCATAAAATGCTTTTGCTCTGTCGAAATTTTTTACCGGAATTTCAAACCAGTTGATTGCATTTTTCACGTTGTTTGATTTTAATTTTTTATAAATATGTTGATACGCTTTCATTAAAGAACTACACGCTGCCCATCTTCATGCTTGCATTGAATTCGTAAAACATCATATCAGCATGTTGGCACCAGATAAATCAGCTATCACAGCAAAAGAATATCCGGTATTTTCAAAATCCTTTCCTGTTCATTGTCTCCCATTGCCTGTACCTATCAGCGAGAAACTTAAATCCTTTCTGCCGGTACTCTGGCGTATGCACTGTAAAATAATCACCAGGAAAATAGTCAAATTGCATACCGGCGTTCAGTTTCTTCATTTCTGTATCTAATAAATGGACCGCACCCTGCAGTAAAAAATTATCCTGCTCACCAATGGACACTCTTATTTTTCCATCAAGGTCCTTTTCCAGGTTGCTCCAGCTTTTGCACAACGTCACGGCTTGCTGCTGTGCCGGTATTACCTGATTCATCAGCCCAGACAAATGCCAGTAGTACCGAACCGAAGCCCAAGATATGTACAAAAGTTTCCAGACCGGGTTTCTGTCATGCGTACATACTCCTTTTCTACCGAATCCGAACGAAAAGGCTGGCCGCAATGATTGCAATGGATGTCAGCTGTTTTAATGCCTGTTGGCAAAAATGGAATATAGAAAAAAATGAAAATACTCCTGGTAAACTTTCACAGAAAGATCAAATGACCTGCATTCTTTTACAATAGTTTTTTTACTATCGGTATACCTCTTTATCCTTGTCCTCTTCCTTCCATAAATTATAAATATAGACGCCTGTTATGTTTCTTTAAAAATTAAAAATAATCTGGCGCATCTGAAAATAAGCTTCGAAGAGCTGGCTGGCACATAAAAAGCCGTGCAGATAAGTACGATGAAAAGCTGGCTATTAAAGGCAGGTTTGCGGATGTTTTAAAGTATTAAACTTATGCAAGGTTTCGTGGTCTTAACAACGGTGAAATGCCCGTTATTTAATCCATAGAATATAAAAAACTCCTGAGGGCTTTTTATATTTTAGTGCATTTGTCTGCTGTTATGTTGCCTCGTATATTGCGATCGTGGGAAATCATTCCTGCTTTTTGTCCAACAGTCGTCTTAATAGTTTGCTGCGGAGATCATATTTCCTGTGACCGGCATTGACCTGGATGATTTTTATGCAACAATTTTTTCCTGGGTTAATAGCAATGGTATCAGTTTCAGTAATACCCACAAGATATATTCGCTTTGTTCTTTTTTTATTGAATGTTCGTTGGTATATTTTGCAGTTATCGGTCATGTCTTTGCAATTGTACACGGTTAATTGAAGTCCATCCGTTGTATCGGTGAATTGAAGCACTTCAGCTTTTTCCGATCCGAAAACATAAACGTTTTTGGCCAACCTGGCATAATACTTCATAGTTGCTTTCATCATATCATCTCTTCTTCGTTTAAGTATATGCGCAATATCATCTTTGCCTTTTCCGGGCATTTCAACTGGCAAAGCATTTACCGCAGCCGTTATAACCGAGTCACCCAGGTTGTTCCGGAATTCCGTGACGATACGTATCCAGTCTGATTCTTCTACCTCATTTAAAAATACTCTGTCAAAATTCCTTGCAGTTTTATTGAGCTGGTACAGTCCATTCATGTTTTGTTTGAACCCTTTAAGATAAGGTGTCGCTATCGCATTAATTAATCTTATCAGAACGCCTCTGGGCCGGAAAAAGGCCTGGTCGTGGTCTACAGCAACCGGGTAATACCAGGTTCGTTGAAGCGAATCATATTTGCCCCAACGCCACTGGTCCTGATGCCGATCCCAATCCCCGTTTACCATATCTAACAATCGAGCTCTAAGCAGTTCAGCCTGCTCAATTACATTATCGTTGTCTTTGGAAAGCTTTTTCAGGAGCTCTTCCATACTTTCAGCTTTAGTCTTTGGCCGTAAAGGATGTCGCTGTTCAAAAAAATAAGGCTGGTCAGCATATACTTCCTGGTACTTGCCAAGTGAAGTATCATACGGTAGGTAGATCAATTTGGGGTCAGCTGAAGTAGTCCCGACTGCTTTCGACATAACCGCGACGCTCAGGCAAGCATAGGGATGCGAAGACGAGATCATATCCTGGGCAAATTTTTGAATTACGGTGTGCCGCAAAAAATTTGGCAGCAGTTTCCGGATATTTTTATCAACGCTACGAAGTACCCATTCTGTACTGTCTGCGGAAATCATCCTTAAACTCTTTGTTTGGTGTCCGCCTCCCGGTTTTGTAATGGTCAGGCCGCCGTGCTCGGTGCGTACGTTGAACACCGGCATCTTTACAGGTAGTTCCCATTCCTTCCGGTAATTTTTGCCTACTGTCATGCGTAAGAAAAATCCAGCATTTTTGTATTTCAGGCTGGCTGCTACAGCTACCGAGTCTATTGTTTGTAAAGGTTGGGAAAAGCAGGTGTTTAAGTCGCTAAACACTATTGGTATAAGCAGAGCCGCAATAACAAGGATACGGAATATTTTATTTTTACCGGACATACTATATGTACCATACGTCGAATCAAAATTGAGAGGAATTTAATGCACCCGATCCCATTATCACTAACATATCTTTTAGGTGTTTTAGTACGAATTGAAAGCCGTATGGCGCATGTTATTGAAAGACATAAACGTGATGAATCGATCTTTCAACATCCCATGCTATTTATAGATAATTCTTAAAATATTATGCCAAATAATTTCCTTTTCCCGGGATATGAAAGCCTCCGGAAGACGACAATTTCTTTGGCTTGCCGAAAGGTGACAATATTCTTTAAGTCGGGGAGAAAACTTCTAATAAAAGAAAAACCTACCGCCGCTTCATCATGTCATCTCCCCTTCTTTTGAGTACCCGTGCGGTGTCAGCTTTTCCTTGTTGTCAGGAAAATATTTCCACACCAATAATGTATAATCCGCTTATTTTAAGTCGGTTTTCATTGGTACATTAATTGAAACCTTTCTCGTTGAGTTTTGGGCTATTTATTAATTAAAAAGATTTTATGAAAAAACTATTTTTTATTTCAGCCTTTGCATCGCTGCTGGTATTGGCTAGTTGTAAAGACCGGACTGAGTCGGCCTATTATGACCTGAACAGCGGTAAGACAGTAAAACTGGAAAAAGACAAGACCACAGGCCAGATGGTAAATGCTGAAACCCGGCAACCTGTCGACATTTATGTAGTTACAGAAACCAAAGACACGATCTATGGCGCAACCGGCGAAGTTATAAACGGTAAAGTAGTACACCTACAAGACGGAAAGTATCAATATGGCGACCTGACAATTAAACAGGATGAAGACGGGGATTCTAAATTAAAAGACGATGATCTTAAGAAGAAGATGGATGCAGATGGAGACACAAAAACAAAGGATGAAGATGCGAAGAGAAAAACAGATACTGATGATGGTGAATCAAAGAATAAGTAATTACTTGTCGCCTAAAGCGCAGAATTAAGTTTAAGATGTTTAAGGAGTTCAAAAAATTTAAGAGGTTAAGAGCATCGCTTTTAACCTCTTAAATTTTTAACCGTGTGATTGGCCAAAAGATTGGCCTGACTTAAATAGTGAGAACACCAAATTACTCCTGCTTCATTGGATTGGAGTGTCTGTCGAATGGCTGTAGTCTGATAACAAAATTTCAATTTTTTCCAGTATCCAAGCTGTGGCTTGGTCGTCATTATATGTTTTAATTTCTAAGTTCATTTGATAATACTTACCTTAATTTTTTTTTATCAAGGTTGTCACCCACATTAACCGCTTTTATAAATTCGGTTGAATTAGAAACCCAGCCAAATCTATTTTCAACCAACATGAGGGATGCCTCGTAGTTTTTTTGTGACAGCGGCTCTGCCGTGCAATCGGATAATAAAATTGAATAATAATCTCTGAACCATGCCTCCCGAATGGTAGATTCTACACACACACTCGTTGTGCAACCCGTGAAAACCAGATATTGTAAATCTAATTTCTTTAAAACTGAATCTAATTTTGTTTGATAAAAACCGCTGAACTTTGTTTTGTAAACTATCACATCTTGTTGTTTTGGCGTTAATGCATGCACAACCTTTGTACCCCAATTGTTGGCGAAAAGCACACGGTTTTTACTTCCGTCAGGCGCAAGGACGGTAGCACCAATTTGGTATTTACTAGTGTCAACCCAGGGAAAACTAATACTATCTAATTCTGTATTAAGATAAACTATGGTTATATTTTTCTGCCTCGCTATTGTTAATACATCCGCAATCGGGCTTACCGCTTTTTGAATCCCCGAAATGTCAAGCCCTGCTCTGTCAAACATACCGCCTTTGCTGCCGAACTCATTTTGCATATCAACAACAATCACACCTGTATTTGCGGCATTCATTGATATTGGTTTAGGCTTTGCCATCATGTTAAACGTTACATGATTTTTCGACGCGTTATTTTTTACTGTATCAATATCAGTTGCATCAGCTAGTGTAGTTTTTTTGTTGTTACAGGCTACTATCAGGCACACTGTAAAAAGTAAATAAGTAGTTAGTCTCATAAAATGTTATTTAAAGATTTTATATATTGATGCACGATGAGTCCTTCTAATTAAATAAAAAAGTCCTGTAATAAGCTTTTGCATAACGTCACGGCTTGCTGCTGTGCCGGTGTTCCCTGATTCATCGGCCCAGACAAATGCCAGTAGTACCGAACCGAAGCCCAAGATATATACAAAAAGTTTCCAGACCGGGTTTCTTGTCATGCTTACATACTCCTTTTCTACGGAATCCGAACGAAAAGGCTGGCCGCAATGATTGCAATGGATGTCAGCTGTTTTAATGCTTGTTGGCAAAAGGGAATATAGAAAAAATGAAAATACTCCTGATAAACTTTCACAGAAAGATCAAATGACCTGCATTCTTTTACAATAGTTTTTACTATCAGTATACCTCTTTATCCTTGTCCTCTTCCTTCCATAAATTATAAATATAGACGCTTGTTATGTTTCTTAAAAATTAAAAATAATCTGGCGCATCTGAAAATAAGCTCCGGAGAGCTGGACAGCACCTAAAAAGACCGGTGCAGATAAGTACGATGAAAAGCTGGCTATAAAAGGCAGCTTTGCAGATGTGTTTAAAGTAGTAAAAAAAGAATAAGGAAGATAAGGGTAAAGAACAGTAAGAAGGGCTTGCAATTGTCGGTTATAATTATTATTTTAATAGTAGCATAATTACTAGTTTGAGAAACAAGATTACCTACCGTTTTCACGGTAGGTTTTTTGCCCGTTGTTTAATCCACAACTTATATATTATACAGCCCCACTGTGGGGCTTTTTTGTTTAGTAGAAGACTATTTTAAAGAGGTTTTATCAGCTCTTTTAGCTACGATAACTCTCTGGATCAATTCAACTTCTTTCTGTTTTAAAATCATGTTCAACTGGTCCTGGTTTTTGTGCAACTCCAAGAGATCATTTACACTTTTGACCAACAGATCGAATAAATCATCAATGGGTAATTTACTTAAAGACTCTTCTGTCATTTACTAAAGATACACAATCAATCCTTTGTTTTTTCTTCGCCCATTATGTAAGTAGTTGCCGAATTTCATGGTGGAAAGGTTTGGGGGACAGGTAAAGTATAATTTTCAATTTACACCTGCAAGTTCGGAAAAGCCCAGTAGTCGTGCGGTGAGTGAGGGAAGTACCAACCGACCAGATTGATGATAATTGAATGACAAAAAGGTATTAATTGCCAGGACTATTATAATTGGCTTATGAAGATTCAAGCTTCGTAAGCTAAGATGAAAAATTCCTTCCTGGTTATGAAACCAAGTTCATAGAGCCACGAAGTCGGGAGACTTCGTAGAGCGAGTCGATTAAATATTCATTTATCTTTATCCCCCATGCTGCCAACAATGACCACCAGAACGAGAGTTGCGGGAACAGCGGGTACCTTTTTTAGTAGTGGCCTGGCACTGCCCTGAAGAGGCCGTTGTTGTTTGACAACAGGAAAATTGCTATTAGGGGTATTTGATTTTGATTTCACTTTGACGCATACTCGACAAGTACTGCCGACATTGCAATGCTTACAAGCAGAGCAATTGGAACAAGCGTTGCAGGGTGAATACCCATAACATCTGGCAATAACTCTTGATGTAGTAAAATCTTTTTTTGCGGGGACGCCTGAAAAAAACAGGATTAGTAGACAGGCAGAATTTCATGGTGCAAGGTTTGGTGGACAGGTAAAGTACAATTTTCAATTTACACATGCAAGTTCGGAAGAGCCCGATAGCAATACGATAAGTGAAGGGAAACAACCAGGTTTTATCATTATAGAAATGACAAAAAGTTATGAATTGCCGAGACCATTTTATCGGCTTATAAACTTGATGCTTCGTGGGTATAAAATTCCTTCCTGGTTATGAAACCAAGTGCATAGGGCTACGAAGTCGGGAGACTTCGTAGAGCGGGTTCGAAGAGCTGGGAATTCTACTTTTATATGCATAATTGTATTTCCTTCCCATACTTTTCAATATTAAGAATAGTCAAAAAAAAGAATATCGCAGAAACGCTCTCATTTCACTTCCTGCAGCCAACCGCCCTTAAATCCCGCCTTGCGCAACCCGGTAATAATGTGAGGGCATTGTTTGAAAATTTTCCAGGTATGTTCAGACAGGTAGTTTTCTATCATGATTACTACCGGCCCGTGGTTAAGTCCAAATTGCCAGGGTGACAACCATCCAAAAGGATTATTTCTTTTTGGAAAGCTGGCATTGAAACTGGCCTGGAATCCCCTGTTCTTACCAAACAACAGGTAAATTATTGCCATAACGTTTCTTACAGCTCTCAGCACTATCCGTGGTGCAAAGGGCAATGCTGTTACACATACCCATGGCGAAATCGTACCATCATCGGGGCCATACGGCGCTCCACGTGCTATATAGTCATAGAAAGTTCTTTGCACTCCATTCACCGTATAGCTGGCCGGGCCCGGCCCATCGCTTGCGGTAAGTCCCCATACATATCTGCCATAGCGCCTGAACCCCATTGGGTTCTTAAGCGCATACTCATAATGAACACGCACTGCCCTGCAGCTATTCTCAAAATAATCTAACCCATATTTTGTATTGCTGCTATCATGAATGCCCCTGAGATCAAGCCATAGTTGAGACATTTGATGAATGAAAAGCGGGCCTGCGTATAAATATCCGATATCGTAGACTTTTTTCCATTCAAAAGAAGAGAGCCACTCCTGGTACCCTGCCTGGCTGATAGGATGAGTGGGAGATCCAAGGGCAAGAATATAAAGGATATGTGCCTCACTGTAACCATTATCCCATCTTTGATCATAGAAGCCTGTTTCGGGTGTCCAGCCATGTGTAAGTGTAGTCCCTCCGTTTCGCGCCCAGTCCCAATCCACCCGCTCATATAGTATGTCTCCCAAATGCCTTAGTTCTTCCTCCTCCTCATTTTTAAGGGTAAAATAATGCCTTGCTGTCAATATCCCCGCGATCAATATTGCTGTATCAATTGTTGATAATTCACATTCCCACATCCTTTTGCCGGTCTGCATATTGAGAAAATGGTAGTAAAACCCTTTATATCCTGTAGCATCGGGCTCAGGCCCTTGTTGACTTAAATGCAGAAATCTTAATGTTTGTAATATTCTTCTCCTCGCTTCCTCACGGCTAATATAGCCGCGTTCCACCCCGATTATGTATACATTTATGGATAAACCAACTACCGCAATGCTTGACGGACAACCAACTTCCGTTTTATCAGCTATGAGGCCATTTTTGCAATTTTTTTCATCAATAAAGTAATCAAAAGTTTCCCGTTGCAGGCGCTGCAGTATTTCTGAATCTGTTGTGAAGTGCAACAAATATTTTAGAGCTAATTTCACATTCATATAATATGCGATTCGTGTCTGGCTTATAACTATCAAAAGTTGAAATTACTTTGTTAACCACCGCATCCCTTTTTTCGCCATCTGTAAATTCATAAACGGAGTAGCTATACTTGTCGCTCAGATTTTTTTGAAATATTTTCCTTGTGCTAAAGACTCTAACTTTTATAAAGCTGCATTAATTGAATTTTCAATTTGCGCAACCCGTTGTTTGTTTTTTGTATAGCACCTGTAAGTAGGAAACTGACATAAAAAATTTGTTTTTGTTATGTATTTAACATGGCTGCCTATGCCTAAATATACGCCACTAATGGTGTATTTTAATATTGATTAAGAACCAGACGACACCAGCTCCCTACTTAATTTCCATAGTACCGCGTACCACAAATCAACACACAGGCCCCTGACACTTCGCCTGCGAAAGTGGGCGGACATTTGGGAAGGAAGAGTATAAAAATGTTGAGCAACTACGTCGTGTTAATTATTATCTCCATAGCACGGCGAGTCCGGCCGTTAGATTTCCATTATTCTTAAATACTGTTGGCCGAGATATCGCCTCGGAAAAAAGAGGAACACCCGGTGGGGAAGTAAGGTTTATGATGCACAACGGGCATTGGCGCGGTTTGGGAATTTGGTGCTGTGTCCGCCCGGTGATGTTGCTAATTAAAGGAACGAAACTTTCTTATTACCACAAAGGCTAATTAATATTCGGTCAAGCCGATGAGACTAATGATTGGTAACGAAATAATGCATATGAGTGCCTGCCCGAATTGCGGCAATGCTTGTCAGGCGTAGTTTATTTTTCTTGCATCTCTTCAACTTGCTTAAGGGTAAAGATTTCATAATCGACGCCGAGCCTTTTTGCATTCTCTTCGACTGTTTGTTCAAAGCCTGCTTTTTTTCGCAATACATTTACTGATTTTGGATTCTTTATAGGCCAAATGATCATTTTGAAAACCTTTTTCCCTGTTTGCATATCTGTAGTTTGAATGCCTTTTGCTTGCGTACCATAGATCTGCTCTTTTTCATTATACATTAGTGAACGATCAAGCATCATGGCGTATAATTTAAATGGGAGCTCTTCCTGATTAGCTGCTTTTTCAACAACCGAAAGATATTGGTCAATGCTTTTTGAATGTTGAAGGACGTAGAAAGCGGCTTCATTAGTTGGTAAACCAACCAGGCTTTTACCAGGATATCCATATTGCATAATTATTGCCTCAACTCTTGCAAGGTTGGCGGAATCTACTTTTTGCATAGTTATCATAAGATAATTTACTAAATCTTTTTTGTCGACTTGGTAAAACTCTGCAATAGAGTCTGCTCTCCCTTTAAGTTGGCCGGAGAAAAGTAATACCCGGTACCTTTGATCTTCGGAATAAATACTGTCCAACTCTTTTTTCAAGCTTTGATTAAGCTGCGCCTGTATAAAAGAGGTTGAGGAAATTAATATTGTGACTAATATTAAGTATACTTTCATAAAATAATCTAAAAGCCTTAATAAATTGCGCCTGATGTCAGGGCTTGAAATATACGAAGTCCTGAAGAATCTTTTTCACGAAATAAAAATATCTTGTTGAGCGGCGGTAAACCAGGTTCTTCAATGAGATTATTGTCATCTGTAAAATCATAAACTGAGTAGCCATAAACCGGAACGAGAGAAGGGAAAAGAGGAAGCAATTCATTGACCAGCTTCACGGAGAAAAAGGCGTCAAAACTTATATGGCTGGTTTGTTGATCATACGTTGAAACCATGTTTAAAGAAGGAGTCTGTACCAGGGAAAATTGGTTCTTAGTAAGCTTCCATGCTGACATGTCCCTTTAAAATAACCTGAGCATGCAGACCTGATTCCTGTTTTTTTGTTTTTAAAATAAAGCGTTGAAGAATATCAAAGACATTGTACCTGATACTGTATTGATCGCTCCCAAATTCCTGCATGCACACAGAACCAAATTCACCTGATGAAGATGCAATAGTAGCGCCGGGAAGATGAGACCCTTTAAAAGCAGGGGGTAAATCATCGGTCCAAAGCAGCGGCGCATGGGATAAGGTTTGATAAGCTTTATTCATTAGCGTAGAAGGCCGTAGTTGTAGTTTAAAACTAAAAAGCGGGAAAAAATTATAAAGGGCTGAATAGCTTTTTAAATTTTGATATATCTCAAGTGTCGTACAATGAATGGAATGATATCTGAGATATTATATTTTCCACCAATGGAAAGGGCGAAAGAAAATATGCGACTGTGCCACTGAGGTATTTTTGCTTCGCCACGCAAGTTAATTTAAACAAAAAAAACTCAACTGTGGCTCGCAATGACGGGGTTCGGGCACTCAAGTTGCTGTTATTGCAAATTACTATATGTGGCCCTTGCAATGACGAGATCATGTTTGGTCTTATTTCGTTTGAGACTAGTTCATTAATCCTACAAATCAAACATTCCTTTTAATAACAAACGGGAATGCTTATTCAGCATTCCCGTTTAAGGTTAAAGATTATTTGTTCGTCTAATTTCTTTTTACTACCCTTTTGGTAATAAACCGGTCTTTATTCGCCACTCTTAATGTGTATATCCCTGAAGATAAAGATTGCGTTTGACCAAGATTTATACTATTAGTACCTGTATATACCATTTGTTTGTTTGATAATACCGTTTTACCAAACATATCTATAAGCTCAATAGTAACAGCAGCGTTATTGGCCATGGTCATATTAAATGCCAGGCTATTACTGAAGGGATTGATGATATTGCTAAGATCAAAATCAGGCAGTTCATTTTTTAACTGGATAATGGAAGAATATTTTTTCTTGTTGTCAGAAGTTTTCATGATGACCCTATACCAGATCTTATCGTTGAATAACAAAGGATCTGTAAAAGAATAATGATTGATATTATCGCTGTTATTATAAGCTGATACTTCCCCTGCTACGGAAAAATTTCTTCCATCCGTACTTCTTTCAACAATATAAGTTAGTGGTGCGTCTTCGCGGGAAGTGGTCCATGACAAACGGGATTTGTTTTCTACAAGTTTGCCATTGAAAGAAAGTAATTCTGTATTCAGCACGGGCGTACAATCATCCAGAACGGTCAGATTAATAATACTGATACCATCTGTGATCTGGCAGGATGTATTGCCCAGGTTAGCGGAGGCTGTTGCCACCAATACCCGGTATAAAGAGCCACTATCTGCCATCGTAGTATTAGCCGGTGGAATAGTATAGGAAGTTACAAATTCATATGCTCCATTTACCGGGGCACCCAATGTAGCTGAAGCCGGAGCTGTAACATCTGTCCATGAAGAACCATTATTCACACTTTTTTGCCAGATATAATGGCTATAGTTATTAAAATAAGTACGGATAGTATCATTAATAGCCAACGTACCTCCTTCGCATACATTAGGAGCTAATGAGGGCGAATAACTCATTGAAGGCAAGCAGGTGGCTACTGCTATATCATCTAAAGCCCAGTCATTACCGCCGCCTCCGGGTGCATTATTTCGAAGGGTTAATGTAAATGAAGTTTGGGCCGGACCTGTGAGATAAGTAAATCCTTTTTTTACCCATCTATTCGCAGCATCAGAGCCGGTAGGGCCTCCGCTAAGCCCAATATATACCAAATCTCCAGTGGTGTAATAGTCAGCGCCATTCACGTCAAAAGCAATGTTAGGGCGCACACCCGAAGAGTCACCTAATGCAGTAGGTATATATCCAACATCGCCTGACGCTTTTCCAGTCGAGTCGCATCCACATTTGTAGCAGATATTCTTAAACCATGTAGAAATTTCATAGTAAGTATTGGGGCAAAGATTAGTGATGTTGTAAGTAAAAGCTGTATCTGCTTTATAGGCTGAATTCACTACCAACATGTATCCGCAAGGATTGGCAGGGCTAACAGGCTGCGTAGTATCACAGACAGGGTTGCCAACTAAAGGATTACTTGCATTGGTGTGGTCACCTGTAATATCCCAATGACCAAACAATCTTTTATTTGTAGCATCAGGTTTAGGCCAGGTGTTGATTGTAGTATAGTTCTGGCTAGTATTATTGGCTATTGCATAATAATAATCGTTTGGACCGCTGGTTGCAGTAAAAGGTCCGTACGTATAACTGGTATAAGGAGAAGTACCCCGGTTCCTGGCCAGGGGAGCACTTCCTGAGGGAGTTCCGAATGTTCCATTTGATTCTGCACCTAAAGCATTTGTTGGCGAAACGGCGTTCGGGCAAAGGCCCGGGCTGGAGTATACCATTACGTTGGTGGCGTTGAATTTTAAATCGATGTAGTTTCCTCCGTTTAATAAGGTCAAAGACCCACCGCCCATATTTATCAGGTTGTTATAAGCGGCAGTAACAACTACCCTATATGTAGCCATGATGATACAAGTACTGTTGAAAACAGATGGCCTGGAAGTATTGGTCAAACTTCCTCTTTTTACATTGGAAGCATTAGCACCAAAATTTATTTGAATTACTGTATCCACCGCGTTGTTTGCTGACTCTAATTTCCAACCCGCATCTGTATCATAGTTGTCTGTAAAAGATTTATACAATTTACCTTCGTTTGTTCTCAGGGCAAGAGAGCCGGGAACCAGGGCTAAACCCTCTGTTGCATATAAAGTATCAAAAAAAGCAAGACTGTCTGCAGTGCCTGTTCCCGAGCGAACAACAAAAGTGGCACGTATTTCAAGTGTATCTCCGGGATTGACCGTACCCCCACCAGTGCCTTGACTTATATTTACATAGCTCTTGCTATAATCAATTGTTGCCGGTAGAGTAGCGGAATGTGTGACGCAAATATCAAAGCCTCCCCTGGTTGTAAGTGCGCTTCCCCCCACCTGAGATACTCTTACATAATATGTTGTGCCTGGAGTCAATCCCGTAGCTGCTATGGAAGTAGTACCGCATTGAAGGGAGGTTAAGGATCCGCAGGTTCCGCTGAATAATTGCAATTCCGGATTTGAAATATTACTTGGACTAGTCTTTTTAAAAGTGATTGTTTCGGATGATTTTACGGCAACAAAATTGAACCATAGATCATAATGTGTGCCGGCAGCGGCGCAACCTGCAGGAATGCCTGAACTGGCAGTGGCCCCAACAAGCGTGGCTGTTGTATTGATACAGCCGCTGTTTGAAACTAAAGTAGTTGCGGTGGCGCATTCATCGCCCGTTAAGGCAACAGTTGTAACACATATATTGAAAGTTCCTGTGTTACCATTATGATCGTAAACCCGAATATAATAGGTAGCACCAACTGTCAAAGTTGTGGGGCTTATTGAAGTGCTGTTGCCATTTGATGTATTACATATTATCGAAGTAACAGCAGGGCAATTAGAATAAAGTTGTAGACCAGGCTTGTTAAACGTCGTTGAGCTTAGCGTCACAGAGACATTACTTGTAGTCGCAACGAAGGAATACCAAACATCTGGTTTGTTACCTGTACCTTGACCACACGGGCCTGTAATTGCGGTGTATGTGGCACTTATTAAAGTCCCTGATGTATTAGTGCAACTGGCACTTTGTGTTATACTAATCGCAGATGCACAAGCATCGTTAGAAGGTTGTGCAAATGAGCTATTTGACGAAAAAAATACAAGCCCAAAAGAAATAAGAATGGGATAAAGAGCTTGAAACGATAAAATACGTTTCATAAGATTGGTGGTTTGGTTTTTTGGATGATGGATAAACGCCAAAGTAAAAGCAAGAATTTGAAATTGACAATAGAACTTTCACTTAAATATGGTAAGTGTTTTTACCAGAAATAATTGGGCGTAAGTACTTATGAATAAAAAAAGGTAATAGTTAAGTTTGGCTTCTAAAATCCACCAGAAAAACCATGTTATCATCTTTTAAACGAACCACCGTTCTATTAATTCTTTTTATTTCAAACCACTTATTTGCAGCGCCACCGGGTAATGACAATTGCTCTACTTCAAGTCCTTTTAAAACCATGTGTTTACGTTCCAGAACCGGTATTATTACCAGTCTATTCATTTTCTTAGTTTCTTTTTTCAGTTTGCTTTTACCTAAACAAAGTTTTAGTCAGACGGATGAGTTCAATAGTAGTAACCCTGTTTCATTAACCTCAAGCACATCCTGTACTATTCCTACAAATGGTAACCCTACTTATTCCTTAAATGGTTCAACTGCAAGTGCCGGCGTACCTGCTGGTTGCAGTGCCGGCACACACTACGATGTCTGGTTCTCATTTGTTGCGGCAAGTACTTCAGAAACGGTTACAATCGGACATTTTGGAAACAACGTCACCAATCCAGAAGTACAGATATTCAGTGGAACCGCTTATGTAAATTTTACTTCTCAAGCCTGTGGTTCTACTACGGCAACAGCAAATTCGTTAACAATTGGCCTAACTTATTATATAAGAGTTTCCAACGTCGGAGCCAGCCCTTCGGGCTCAGGTCAGACGCCAAAATTTGATATTTGCCTCACGCATCCAACACCGCCACCATCAAACGATGATTGCAGCGGAGCAACAACATTAACTTCATCTACCAGTTGCTCTAATATAACTGGTACAATTGTAAATGCCACCGCTTCGGCAGGTCTTCCTACTGGCTGCGAAAGCATTGGAACACACTATGATGTTTGGTACAAATTTGTTGCTTCAAATAGCACCCATACAGTTACAATCAGCGGGCAGGGACCTAGTTTCACCAATCCTGAAATACAATTGTACAGTGGAACATGTGGTTCACTAACTTCTCTTACTTGTGGTACCACCTCGTTAACTTCATCTTCATTGGCCATTGGTAGTACTTATTATGTAAGAGTTTCAAATATCGGTAGCAGTGTTGGCAGTAATGGAGGATTTAATATATGTATAACGCATCCAACAGCACCGGTGGCCGTAGTTGCAGGCCGATTGAATGAAGTTTATAAACAAACTATTCTTTCAGGCTCCGGCGTTTTACAATATCCATGGGAAATTACTTACGGTCCCGATGATAAATTATGGATAACTGAATCGAGAGGATATAAAGTTTATAGGATGGATCCCGGTACCGGAACTAAAACAACTGTGTTAGATCTTAATTCAACAAGTACTGATCTTAGTGCATGGGGGGCAGATTCTTTGAGAGCTGTGAATCTTACAAGCACCTCAAACTGGAACACTAGCGCTAATGCCTGGCCGCAGGGTGGTTTGGCTGGTTTGGCTATTCATCCAAAATTTTTGGACGGGACAGGCCTTTATGATTATGTGTATATATCTTATGTTCACAGATACTTGTCTACTGCATCAGGTTCAGCAGGGATATTCTTTAGAAATAAAATTGTCAGGTTCACCTATAATAATGGCACAGGAAAATTGGGTTCGCCAGCAGTAGTTTGTGATACCATACCAGGAGGGCAGGATCATAATTCTCAAAGAATGATAATTGCTCCCGTTACTCCTGGCGGACCGAACTATTTATTTTATGCTTCAGGTGATATGGGCTCAGGTCAGTATGCCAACAGGCTGCGTCCAAACAATGCACAAAATCCCAATTCGTACGAAGGGAAAATTTTACGATTTAATCTTGAACCGATTAGCGGATCGTGGATACCAAGTGATAATCCATATTCAACTACCAGCGCTGTATATAGTATTGGTATAAGAAATAACCAGGGCTTTGCATACGATTCGACTTCAAATACTTTGTATGGTTCCTCTCACGGTCCATATAGTGATGATGAGATAAACATTATAGAACCCTTTAGAAATTATGGACATCCATTAATACAGGGTTTTGTTGACGGCAATTATAATGGTAATTCAGCACAAGGCACCAATACCAGCATCTCTGCTGGTGCACCATGGACTGATAACAGTGGCGTTTCGAGCTGTCCGCCTATAGGCAATGAAGCTACAAACAAGGCCACTATAAATGCATCAGGAAACGGGCTTTATAAAGATCCTCTTTTTTCGGCTTATGCTGTACCACAGGCCACCGTCACTAGTATCTGGCAAACCAATCCTGGTAATGCTACTCCTGCTCCTGGTTGGCCTACAGAAGCGTGGTCGGGATTAGATGTTTATACAAATACATTAATACCGGGGTGGAAAAATTCTCTGGTCGCTGCTTCACTAAAATGGGGACGTCTCCTAAGATTACGATTAAACAGTGCAGGCACTGCTACTGCTCCAACCAATACTGTTAGTGATACTGTTAGTTATTTCGGAAGCCAAAACCGCTTCAGGGACCTTGCATTTTCTCCTGATGGGAAAGACATTTTTGTGATTATGGATAATGGCTCTACTACATCAGGTCCCGGGTCAGCCAATCCTGTCGTACCTAATTGCTTAGGCTGTGTTCAGAAATATACATTTTTGGGCTATGCCGATGCAGGTGGTAAAAGTTCAATCCCCACCACTATTGATATTACACCCGGTGTAGTGGATAATTGTACTACCGGAACTACCGTAACAATTGATAATTCAAATAATAATCTTTGGGTTCCTATTACCGGACCTGATGGGAATATAATGGCAGAGATAAAAGCTAATTCAAATAACCTGGGCGCCATTACCTCTTCTTTTTATACAAAGTCAGGGACTTTGCGCCAACGTATGGGGAAACGGTACCTGCATCGCAATATCACTATTACGCCGGCCGTACAGCCTTCTTCGGCTGTATCTATTAGGCTTTATCTTACCAAAGCGGAGTTTGATGCTTTGGATGCTGATCCTTCCAGCGGAATAACAGCAATAACCGATCTGAAGATCCTAAAAAATAATGATGCCTGCGGATCGGCGATTGCCTCTAATACCCAATTGATAAATCCAACCTTTGCGGAAGCACATGGTACGAATGGCTATGTTTTGCAGGGCAACATCAATTCATTTTCTTCTTTTTATTTCGGCAGCGACGCCATCACATTGCCGATGGAACTGGTTTACTTCAAAGGTTCATTGCAAAACAATTCAACCTTTTTGCAATGGGAAACGATCAATGAAAATAACTCATCGCATTTTGTTGTTGAGAGAAGTATTGATGGTAGAAATTTTGAAAGCATAGGAACAGTGGCAGCCGCTGGCAATACCACTACTGCCAATCAATATTCTTATATCGACAATGATGCAGCTAGTCTGTCTTCCGTAATAATCTATTATAGGTTGAAGATGGTAGATATAGATAATAAGTATAAGTATTCAGCTATCGTTACTATTTACCTGGCAGATATTACAAACAAAATAATCATTTCGCCTAACCCCGCTACAGATGAAACGAAAGTGATGATTACGGCAACCCTGAATGGAAAAGCGCAATGGAAATTGACGGATAACAATGGCCGTGTCGTAATGCAGAATTCTATTCATATCAGAAAGGGTAGCAATAGCCTGACAATTAATATTGGCAACTTGTCAAGCGGCTTATATTACCTGAATATATCAGGAGCAGGAATAGATCAGAATATGAAACTTCAGAAATTATAATACCAGGTTTTCGTATAATATTTGACGCTCTCTTCCATCATGATTGAAGAGAGCGTCAAATATTATCAATAAATATTACAAGAAGAGGTAGAATTTATAAATAATGTGGTGCTTCATTAAAAGCCCAGGGTTTTCTATCCTGAATGAATTCAAAACTTGTTAAGAGATCGGAAGAGCGTCGTGTAGGGAAAGAGTGTAGATCTCGGTGGTC
>CAMLEX010000008.1 GCA_946479055.1 uncultured Bacteroidota bacterium
CAAGCGATGAATTGATACAAGAAAGAACCGGTATTAAAGAAAGAAGGTTTGCCGACCGGACAAAAGAAACTACTACAACGATGGGTGTCGAAGCTTCAAAGATAGCCATCGAACGGGCCGGTCTTACTCCGCAGGATATTGACTTTATCATTTTCGCAACTCTTTCACCAGACTATTATTTTCCCGGTTGCGGTGTATTGCTACAGCGGGCTATGAAGATGAAAGAGATAGGCGCATTGGATGTACGCAACCAATGCAGTGGTTTTATATATGCTCTCAGCATAGGCGATCAGTTTATAAAAACCGGTATGTATAAAAATATATTGGTGGTAGGTAGTGAAAAACATTCCTTCGGATTAGATCTCAGTACCCGCGGCAGAAATATTTCAGTGATCTTTGGCGATGGCGCAGGAGATGTTGTATTGCAACCTGTTGATGCTTCGTCAGACTCGGCATCAGGGATTCTTAGTACTCATTTGCATAGCGACGGAGAAAGTGCGGAGCTATTAGCTATGTTTAATCCGGGTACACATGCCAATCATTGGGTGGAGGAACCTCTGGCTGATTTTAATGAAGGTGAGATTGCTGATATGTTTATGAGCCATGCGATGATTGACAAAGCACAAAATTTTCCTAACATGGACGGGCCTGCTGTTTTTAAAAAAGCAGTAGTGAAATTTCCGGAAGTTATTATGGAAGCACTTACCGCAAACAGCCTTCAACCATCTGATATAGCAGTGCTGATCCCTCACCAGGCTAACTTACGCATTGCACAGTTTGTACAACAAAAATTAAAATTAAGGGAGGACCAGGTTTTTAACAATATTGATAGATATGGTAATACCACAGCTGCTTCTATTCCTATTGCTTTATGCGAAGCATGGGAACAGGGAAAAATAAAGGAAGGCGACCTGGTTTGTTTAGCTGCTTTCGGTAGTGGGTTTACATGGGGTAGTGTTTTGTTGAAATGGTAGATCCAGATTAAGTACTTAAAACCCAGATTCTGTAATAGCAGTTGCAATTCACATACGTAGAGTACATTTGTGCCCTCTTGAACTAAACTAAAGAATGCAGCAGCGTATTATCTATATCGTCAATCCCATTTCCGGTACAAGAACCAAAAAGGATCTCCAGCAATTCATCCAGGAAAAGACAAAGGAAAAAGAAATTCCTTTTCACCTGTTTCCATCTGTTGCCAGTGGTGATTATTCATTTCTACGTTCAATTATAAAAGAAGAAAAGATCACAGATGTTGTAATAGCAGGTGGCGATGGTACGGTAAGTCAGGTGGTCAATAGCCTGATGAAGGAAGATGTGAATTTTGGCATTATTCCCTGCGGCTCGGGGAATGGATTGGCGCTTGCAGCTAAAATTCCCAAACAACCAGCCAAAGCTTTAGATATAATTTTTACAGGCCAGGCGTCTGCTATTGATGGTTTTTATGTCAATAAACAATTTGCCTGTATGTTGTGCGGCCTTGGTTTTGATGCTAAAGTGGCCCATGAATTTGCAGGGCAACCGAAACGGGGATTAAAAACTTATGCTACACTGGTAAGTAAAAATTTCTTTTCTATTGAACCTTATCCCTTCACCATTGAAAGCAATGGGATGGAATTTTCAACGGAAGCTTTTTTCATAAGTATCGCCAACAGCAATCAATTTGGAAATAATTTTACTATTGCTCCCAAGGCACTTCTTTCAGACGGACTTCTGGATATAGTGATCGTTAAAAAAGCAGCTAAACCTGTTTTACTTTATAATCTCGTTAAACAAATATTTGCGGGGAAGCTGAAGAAAATTGAATCATCGTTAGATCTGCCGATCATTTATTTCCAAACCACGGATGTTTCTATTATAAACAATGGTGATGCTCCGATGCACATTGATGGCGATCCGGCAGAAACACCGGAGAAATTAAAAATTGAGATCAGGAAAAAATGCTTCAGGCTTATTCAACCGGTCTAAGGCTGAGTTTAACGAAGCCATTTACATATAGACTCATCTTCGTCAGGCTCAGGGTGCCAAACCCAGCAATTTCTTTAGCCGCTCAAAACTTTCGGCGTTTGCAACTGAATTGACCGATCCAATAATATCTTTTTGTTCCCGCTTACTTAAATGTAAATTAAGCGCCGCCTTATTTTCTTCCTTATCAGATGCATATTGGAATAAAACTTTATGAACCGTTCTTCCCGGATGCTCACTGTAATAACTGAGCATATCATTCTGAAAATATTCCATCATTTTAAACCAGTTGTGCTGTAGCAATAAAAAAGGTTTGGTAGCATGATCGGTAATATCATCTGACATATAAGGATATTCCCAACCACCGGGGCTGCGATCTCTTATTTGTATCAGCAATACACCACTGGTATTTGCAGCGATCCAGTCGTCAAATGCTTCCAGGAAACGCAAGGAAGTTTCCTGTCCGTAATTATCTCTTAGCCCTGCATCCATCACATCAATAACGGGATTGGAAGGCAACCATACATTGGGTAATACAACAGGAAAAGTGGCGTTCATACGTAAAGCGGTAAGAATACGCAAATTATATGGATCCTGTTTTGAAAAAAAAGAAGCAAAATCTATTACGTCAGGATCCATCACAGGTATACGGGTAGTATCCTGCCAACCCTGCATCATAAAACTTACCGGTTGCGTACTGATGATCAGTTTACGGCTATCTCTTGTCACTACCGAATTATAAAACATCAAAGGAATATTCGCTGCCTTTTCATCGGCTGCATAATCACCAAGTTGCTTATTCAGCAGCCCCCTGGTATTCATGTTTAACTTTTCTTCAAATGCGTAGCCCCTGTCTTTGACATAAGTATAACCATCCACCTTAAACTTTTGAGCTGGTGCTATCAGATCTCTTGCTACAAATGAAGAAAATACCGGGTTTAAAATATCTCCTGCAATATCATCAGCATATTTTGTATCCCGCAGGTTAATATTTTTTCCTTTTTGACACTGCAGATACAATTCCCTGAAATAGGTAGCGCCGATCATGCCACCGGATGCTCCGTTGATCAGGAATATTTTTTTCATGATCTTGCCCTGGGTAATACTATCCAGATACTGCAACATGCTCATGGTAAATGTAGCACTGCGATGGCCACCGCCGCTGGTATTCAATAATACGAGTAAAGGTTTTGCGCTATCCTGGTTCTTTTTCCAATTGTCAAGAATACCTATCATATTGAGCCGGTCGGCCTGCACTTTTTCCGGGGAACACAATGCCATCAATCCTTCGCGGGTATAAAACGGCCTTTCGGCTTTATTCTGATAATTGATGCCATATGCTTTATTCCGTGGATCGATCCAATCTTTTTTGTAAAAGAAATTCAACGCTATTAATAGCAAAATAAGATAAGGAACACTCCAGCTTTGAAGAAAGTAAGAAAAGGCACCAGCCACACCAATCAATACTGAAAAAAACATAGTGATGCTTGCAGCAGCCGGTATCTGAAAAAAAGGTGAGTCAAGAAAAAAACCAATTACTACCAGGAAAAAAAAGGCCGCAAAGACAGTCAATATGGCGGCAAAGTGGTGACGTTTAAAAAGAGACTCTACAAATTGTGGAGTATAATGTCTTACATCACGGGTAGGTCTCAGCCTCCGCGGTGAATCAAAATACCATTCCACTTTGATCAGGCTTTCATCATGATATATTTCTTTTGCCGGGCTAATATGGGTTATATATTCCCCGGTATTTCTGATTTCCGGCATCATTCTGCGGAGTATAGTCTTGTCAGCACGAAAAAAATAAATAAAGGAAACTGCCAGTATAAGAATCAGTCCGCTTAGGAAACCACCTGCCAGAAACAGTATCTCTACATTACTGATAAGTTCTTTGTATCGTGTAAACTCGTAGGCTCTGAAAAAATAGAACAGGATAAAAAGAATGGGGATAACAGTGTTATTGATACAGTATTTTAAAAAAGGATTGGTGGTAGCGGAAAGAAACCTGAAATGTTTGCTGAACAAAATAAATGTGCTGATATTCCAGCTCATGATGAACATACCAATGGAAGCGCCAACCAAAGCCGCACTGATGGAATTCACATTATCGAGGTATTCAGGTGCCAGGAAAAGCGAATCAGCCCCGAATGTATTCATGAAACTGCTGTTTACCACAGCAAAAAGGATAAACCAAAAAAGCAATAATACCTGGTATTTACGGAAATGCAGGAATAACAACTGGATAGGAAATGAATAATAAAAGCCTCTAAGCCATGCTTTCATGAGATCGGTAGCTGGTGATGGTTAAAAATACTATTTAAAACCAGCAATACAAATATGCAGCTTTTATAATTTATGGTTAAACTGTTCTGTTATTCCGGATGATATAAAACATCCAAACAAGTGATAGTAATAAAATCATTGCTATAAACTGGTGGGCCACGCCAAGCCATAAAAAACTATTGGCATTAATTGAATGTAAAACGGTGAATACACCCAAAATAACCTGCAATAAAACAATAATTAATGGCCATATTCTTGTTCTTTGAAAGATCGATGTTCCCTTTTCTTTAAAAGCACGCCATGTCCATATCAATAATAATACGGTTATAACATAAGCAAGATTGCGATGGATAAAATGAATAACTAATGGATGATCAAATAAAAAACTGATACCTGTAAACTGGCGTTCGCCGAATGAATAAATATTATCCGGCCACCATACACCATTTATATCGGGCCATGTGGGAGCCGCTGTAGCCGCCTTTAAGCCTGCCATAAATGCACCATAGATCAATTGAATAGTCAATAATGCTATTAACCGACCCATGAATTTTCGCAATGATGAGCTGACAGTGATCTGATGTGCCGGGATTAATAATTTCAGTGCAAACCATAATGTATAGCACAACAGGCCCAAAGCTAAAATAAAATGTATCGCCAGTTTATAATGGCTTACATATACTAATTCTGAATCATCCAGTCCGCTCTGCACCATTATCCAACCTACCAATCCTTGTAGTGCCCCTAGCAAAAAAAGAATGATCAGCGGACCCATCATTTCCTTTTTAAATCTTTTCTGGATAATAAATATGACAAAAGGAATAATGAATACTATCCCTATCAGCCTCGCCCAAAGACGATGAAACCATTCCCAGAAAAAAATGAATTTAAAATCCTCTAATGTAAAATGGTAATTGAGATACTTATATTGCGCAATCTGTTTATACTTCTCAAAGGCGCTGACCCAATCCTGTTCATTCATCGGCGGCAATGCCCCCATGATAGGCTTCCATTCTGTAATAGAAAGTCCTGAACCTGTTAACCGTGTTATTCCGCCCAGCAATACCTGTATGATAATCATAAAAACACCTATCAACAGCCAAATGGCAACGGGCCTGGAATAACGAGTTGGTTGTAACCTGGTAGTCATAACGGGTGCAAAGGTAGCCCTGCGAGAGATGAGCGAATAATTTTTGTGGATTAAATATTTATATCGTCTGCGCCATAAAAGAACCTCTGAAATTGTTTTCTGGTTAAATTGCAGCCGATGCTGAAATCTTTTTACCAGAACCAATTAATAGAAGCTGGCTGCGATGAAGCTGGTCGTGGCTGCTATGCCGGACCCGTTTTTGCAGCTGCTGTCATTTTACCCAAAGATTTTACTCATCCTTTTTTGAATGATTCAAAAAAACTTACGGTAGAACAACGTAATGAATTAAGACCACTTATTGAGCGGGAAGCTTTAACCTATGCAGTAGCTTTTGTTGATAATGATGAAATTGATATAATAAATATTCTGAAAGCATCTTTCAAGGCAATGCATTTGGCCATCGCACAATTAAAGCAACAACCGCAAATGCTATTGATAGATGGTAATCGCTTTACAGCTTATCCTAAAATTCCGCATTATTGCATTATCCAGGGTGACGGCGAATATGCAAGTATTGCGGCAGCCAGTGTTTTAGCCAAGACATACCGGGATGAATATATGCAACAATTGCATAAGGAATTTCCTGTTTATCACTGGAAAAGCAATAAAGGATATGGAACTCCCGCACATCGCAATGCCATTACTGAATATGGTTTGTGTAAATATCATCGTAAGAGTTTTCGCCTCTTGCCGGAACAATATGAACTTTTTGAAGAAGGCGATTAAGATTTATTTCCCCTCTCAGGTATTACCGGAACATTTCTATTTATTATCAATTTTATTTTTAACACGATATGTGTTTTGCTTCAAAGGGCTTTATAATTATCTAAGGTTACTGTTTATTCATACCATTTTCCCAATCCTTCTCTGATCACAATGGGTTCGCCGCCTGTACAATCAACAACGGTGGAAGGTACTGATCCCCCAATTCCACCATTAATAACAACATCCACTTCATTTCTGAAATTTTCATGCATGATCTCCGGATCGGTATAGTCCTCTATCATCTCTCCGGGCAATGATGCGCTGAGTATAGGCCTGCCCAATTCTTTAATAATTGCAAGAGCTATATTATTATCAGGTATACGTAGACCAATAGTGTCTTTTTTACTTTGCAAAATTTTGGGCACCATCTTACTGGCAGGTAAAATAAATGTAAATGGGCCGGGCAGGTATTCTTTTAATAAGCGATAAGTGGTTGTAGGAAGTTGCTTGGTGTAATCGCTCAGGTGGCTAAGGTCAGAACAAATAAAAGATAACTGTGCTTTTTTAGGATCTACATTTTTAATACGGCATATTCTTTCAACGGCTTTATGTTGAAGGATATCGCATCCCAAACCATAGATCGTATCGGTAGGATAAATTATTATACCGCCACGTTGTAAACATTCCACGGCTGTCTTTATTTGTCGGATATGGGGGTTTTCAGGGTGAATATGAAGTAGCATAACAATAATTGCTGTTTAAACCAGCCAATTTACAGCTTATTTCAGCCTTTAAAACTATCTGGGCTTTTTCAAATAGAATTATGTTAATTGATAATACACTGACAGTTTATATTTTCCGGTAATTTTATCTTTGTTAAAACGCACCGTTATGCAGCTTAAACCGGTTACAACGGTTAAATCAATTGAGCCAGGAGTTTTCAAAAAAGAATTTTATAAGCCGGGCATCCCTATCGTTATCAAAAACATGTCAAAAGACTGGCCGGCTTATACCAAATGGAACTGGAATTACTTTAAACAATTAGTAGGCGATAAAAAAGTACCGCTTTATAATAATATAAAAAGCGATGCTTATACACCTATCAATAAAGCAGATGATTATAAAACGTTTGGCGAATACATTGATATGATAAGCAAGGGCCCTGCTGGCTGGCGGATATTTTTATTCAATATATTTGATCATGCACCCCAACTGATCAATGATTTCACTTGGCCCGAACACCTGATGAAAGGCTTTGTAAAAAAATATCCCATGCTTTTCACCGGTGGCGCTACAAGCATTACCCATATGCATTTTGATATTGATATGTCACATATACTGCATACACAATTTCTTGGCAGAAAAAGAGTGTTGATGTTTCCTTACGCAGAACAATATAAGATCTATCGAAAACCATTTGAGGTATTGAGCATGGCCGATTTTTCAAATTATCATAAAGGCAATGGCACACCCGATTATGAAAAATTTCCTGCACTGAAACTGGCCCACGGGTTTGATTTCACGTTGGAGCATGGTGATACCTTATTCATGCCGGCCGGCTACTGGCATCATATGGAATACCTGGATAGCGGCTTTGCCATGAGTCTTCGTGCACTTCAACCATCCTGGAGTGGTAAGTTAAAAGGCGCCTGGAATTTATTTGGCATGCGTAGCATAGATACGATGATGAAAAAAACAATGCCGATATGGTGGCACGAAATGAAGAAGAGAAAAATTATGGAAAATGCAGAAAAGGAACTGCAGCTTGTTTCCTGATAAAGCAATTGATTTTTTTAATCTCATCGAAGGACAGAAAACTTTCGTCCTTCTGAATCCAACTCAACTCTTTAAGAACTTCTTAGAAGCCGATAAGATTCATTCTTCAACATCAGCTTTCAAATATTGATTAATGAATTTTGGAAAAGCAAATTTTTTCAGCTCCCTGGTTGTTACCCAGCTTACATCTTCTTTCATATCCAGCCTGTTCTTCACTTTTACTTTAATAAACTGCCCGGCAATCAACTGGTGAGAAAGCTGTTGTTTAAATAGTGGTGAAATAGCCGTTATTTCATAATTCTTTTTTTGTAACCAATTCTGCTTTTCAGCTTGCATTAAAATTGCTTTACTTTCTTGCTCTTCATTTGTTTCTACCACAGGAAATTCATACAACTGTTGCCAGATGTCTTTTGATATGCGTTGTCGTATTGCAGTTTTGTTTTCATGTTCGATTACTAAATAATAAAACCATCTCTTCCTTATACTGATCTTTTTTTCTTTTACAGGCAGTTCATTTATTTTATTATGAAGAAATGCGAAACAGGTTTTATTAAAAACACATGCTGAACAAAGTGGCGCAACAGGTTTGCAAACAATAGCACCAAAATCCATAATAGCTTGGTTATATACACCTGGCTTTTTTTTATCTAAAATATCATTAGCTAATTGCGTGAAATATTTTTTTCCTTCCGTTGAGTCAATGGGTTTGTCAATTCCAAAAACCCTTGACAATACTCGAAAAACATTCCCGTCTACGACGGCATGTGGCAGATTGAAAGCAAAAGAAGAAATAGCGGCTGCAGTATATGGCCCAATACCCTTTAGCTCCTTTATTGTTTCGTAAGTATTGGGAAATTTTCCTTTCAACTCTTTTGAAATATACCGGGAAGTAGCAATTAAATTTTTGCACCGGGTATAATAACCCAAGCCTTCCCACAGTTTAAATACTTTTGAATCAGGAGCTTTAGCCAGTTGATCAATTGCGGGAAACGTTTCAATAAAGCGGTGATAATAAGCTAATCCCTGCTCCACTCTTGTTTGTTGTAATATGATTTCGCTCAGCCATATTTTATAAGGATCTTTTTCCCCTTTCCAGGGCATTTGCCGCTTGTTTTTCCGCTTGTTCCATTGTAATAACAAGCCTGAAAATTGCCCTTTTTGGTGGGTTTTTTCTTCTTTTTGAATTCGCTTTTGCATAATAGGAGCGCTAAATATCTGCCATTTTCAGAAATACAGATTAGAAATTGTTTGAAAAAAATATGCTATTACCTTGAAAATCATGATATTTTGTTTTAAATTGTCATTGCAAACCTATAAATCTTGCAAAAATGAGAAAAGCCGATCTAGTAAACCAGATATCTGAAAAGACAGGAATTCCTAAAGTGGATGTCTTAGTTACACTTGAAACTATGTTTAAAGAAGTAAAAGACACACTTGCTGCGGGAGAGAATATTTATATCCGTGGCTTTGGAAGTTTTATAACCAAAAAAAGAGCTGCGAAGATCGGGCGGAACATTAAAAAGAATATTGCAGTTCATATTCCTGAACATTATATACCTGCATTCAAGCCAGCTAAAGAATTTGTAGCTGAAGTAAAAAAACTAAAAGAGGTTAAGCCTGATGAAGGTCCGGGTGAAGAAGCTTAACCTTCTATTTAAGAATATTTTATCTCCTTGTAATCAATTTATTGAAAATATTAGTTTCCGCGACGGTAACTTTGCTCTCCAAATTATAACAAAGTGAAAAAACCGCAGTGGATTACCGTAGGGATAGCAGTGTTATTAATAATATCTATTTTTTTATTTGGACGTACTGTACCTAATAAAAAAAATATACCTGTTGCTACACATCAGGAAAATGATGGCCATAATCACAGTACTTCCTCCGGTATTTCTATTGACTCCATTTTAACTATTGCAAAAAAACAACTTAGTACTGAACAAGTTACAAGACTAAGTATGCTTGAAAATTCTATCTCCCGTGGTGATGTAAAAGAACAACAATTAAAAGTATATCACCAACTTTCTCATTTCTGGGGAGACTCTATGCGCTTCTTTCCGCCTTATGCCTGGTATGAAGCCGAAGCCGCAAGGTTGGAAAATTCGGAAAAAAGCCTCACCTTCGCAGCCCACTTATTTTTAGAGAACCTGCAACAGGAGCAAAACCCGGAATTGATGAGGTGGGAAGCATTGCAGGCTAAGGATTTGTTTGAAAGGTCTTTGAAGATTAACCCGGATAATGATTCAACCAAAGTAGGTCTTGGCGCCTGCTACCTTTTCGGAAATATTTCTACCAATCCAATGGAAGGAATAGCAAAGATCAGGGAAGTGGTTGAAAAAGACAGCACGAATACCTATGCACAACTGACTTTGGTAAAGGGTTCACTGATCTCCGGGCAAACAGATAAAGCGATCAGCCGTTTACAAACTGTCAATCGTCTGCAACCGGAAAATATTGAAGCCATATTATTGCTGGCAGAAGTATATGAACGAAAAGGCGATAAAGCTGTAGCTGCTGAATGGTATAAGAAGAGTTTGGAATACATTAAACGATCTGATGCCAGAGCAGAGATAGAAAAAAGGATTGCTGAATTAAAAAACTAATCTCCTGAAAGATGCTGGAGATTTGAAATAGATTAGGGTAGAATAAACGTATTTATAAACAAGATTTAAAAATTATTTGAGTATGCCTTGTGGTAAGAAAAGAAAGCGTCATAAGATTGCGACGCACAAGCGTAAAAAAAGACTGAGAAAGAACCGTCATAAGAAGAGGAAATAATATTTCTTTTCTTAGTACGAAACGACCCTGTTCCACCTTTGGTGGAACAGGAGTTTCAGTTGACTGGTTGTTTTGCCGCCCGTATAAGTTTGCACCCCACCTAATTACTGCAACTTACCCAACAGCATACAATGTACGGATTACTGGCAACCGGTGTTTACAGCACTAAGGACATTCATTTATGTAAGCTGTAATGAACAAAGAACTCATTATTAATGCCGCTCCGCAGGGTGTAGAAATTGCCTTGCTCGAGAATAGAAAACTCGTAGAACTGCATAGCGAAAAAAGCGATGCCCGTTTTGCAGTAGGAGATCTATACCTGGGAAAAGTTAAAAAACTTATTCCCGGGCTCAATGCCGCATTTGTTGAAGTGGGGTTTGAAAAGGATGCGTTTCTTCACTATACTGATCTTAGCCCCTATGCTAAGTCTTTGCTGAAGTTTACAGCGCTGACCATGAATGACAAAAGCGAAACAGGATTAGATTTCGGAAAATTTGAAGTAGAACCTGAGATCATCAAAACAGGTAAGATCAATGAAGTATTGGGAGGAAAGCCCAATATTCTTGTTCAGATACTCAAAGAACCTATTGCAGCCAAAGGACCAAGATTAAGTTGTGAAATTTCATTACCCGGCCGTTTTGTTGTTATCACTCCATTTAACAATATCGTTGCTGTCTCCCGGAAAATACATTCTTCCGAAGAAAGAAAAAGATTACAAAAGATCGTTGAAGCGATAAAGCCAAAAAATTTCGGTGTTATTGTTCGTACTGCTGCGGAAGGAAAGAATACAGCTGAATTACATGAAGATCTTTCTGAGTTGGTAGAAATGTGGAAGAGCATTCAGAAAAATCTAAAAGGTGCTGTTGCTCCTGCCAAAATTTTAAGTGAGCAAACGAAAACAAACAGTATTCTCAGAGATTTGCTCAATGCAGATTTCAATAAAATAGTAGTCAACGACCGGACCATCTTTGCAGATACCAAAAACTATATTCAGCGAATAGCTCCTGAGAAGGTTGATATTGTTTCCTTTTATCAGAATGGTTCTCCGATTTTTGATTCATTTGGAATTACTAAACAGGTTAAGTCCTCTTTTGGTAAAACAGTGAATATGAATAGCGGCGCCTATCTCATTATTGAGCATACGGAAGCATTACATGTAATAGATGTAAACAGTGGTTATAAAAGCGTAAGCAATAACCAGGAACAAAATGCATTGGAAACGAACCTGGAAGCTGCAGAAGAAATTGCACGTCAATTACGCCTCCGTGACCTCGGTGGCATTATTGTGGCAGATTTCATTGATATGAAACTTCCTGAGAACAAGCGGAAGTTGGTGGAAAAAATGGAAGAATTCATGAGTCCTGACAGGGCCAAGCATGCAGTGCTTCCCATTTCCAAATTCGGCATTATGCAGATCACCCGGCAACGAATGAAGCCGGAGATGAATATTAATACGCAGGAAATTTGCCCAAGCTGTAACGGTACAGGGAAAATATCTTCTACAATATTACTGGAAGACGAGATTGAAAAAAATCTTAGCTACCTGATCACTCATCAGCATAAAAACCTGAAACTGGTAGTAAACCCTATTATGTATGCTTATCTTACCAAAGGCTGGCCATGGAACACAAAAATGGCTTTATTGAAAAAGAAATTAGGACAGAAAACAAGGATAGAAGCCGATACCAATTATCATCTTACTGAATACAAGTTTTTTGACCGCCATGATGAAGAGATAAAACTATAACCAACTATTTATACAAATAGAAGCCCGGTTGCGATTGATAGCAACCGGGCCTTTTTTATAGGTAGAACGAACGGATTTTATTGCCCTACAAAAAACACGGCATTACAAAACATCAGCTTACCATTTTCCCAGAAATTACGGAACAACACATTATCAGCTAAATAAGAAATACTGCCTTTTCCCAGATCCTGCACACCGAAGAGCAATCCATCTTTTAATTTATCTTTCAACTTATAGCCTACAAATCCGGCTACCTGGTTGGTTTTTTTTATTATGCCGGTATTCCATCCATTTTCTTTTATAAAATCGTAAACAATGGTGTCCATTTTCAACGTATAATAATAATTGGGATAACCATACATTAAAGGATGAGTATTATCTATATCAACTTTGTAAATGGAACCAGGTGTATTGCCGGGCAATTCATCCTTTTCCCTGTTTTCAAAAGAAAGCAATGCTGTATATGGATCTTTTTTTGAAGCAGTATCTTTATCGCCATCCTTCTTTAAACGAATGGCACTCCAGTCCTGCTTTGACAATTGCAGAACAGCACTTTCCAACGCTACTATCCGTCCACCATTCCGTATCCATTGATGAAACTGATCTGCAGATGATTTTTCAGTTAAAAAACGGTAATTGCCATCCGGTAATATCAATACGTCAATTTTATTCCATGCTACACGGCTAAAATCATTGGCGTTGATAAGTGTTACCGGATATTTTAACTGTTGTTCAAAGAAAAACCATACTTCTCCTGCAGCATTTGAGCCAACCCCTTCACCAGTAAGCATGGCAACTTTTGGTGTTTTTATGGGATGTACTTTAGAACTACCAAAATCAAATCCTTTGTCAACCATGCCTGTGGTCACCGCATTCATTTTAATATTATTTGAATCACAGACCTTGCTTACCATTTGCCATAAACTACTACCAAATTTTTCATTGCCTTTTTTTAATATTATCACCGATCCCCGCCCGAACTGCTGACCATTTATTTCAAATGGCATTTCTGCAAACCGGATCTTTATTCCCTGGTTAAGAAGTTGTGCTAGGGTTTTTGCCGATGAAACGCCCTGCCAACGGATGACATAACCATAAGCATCTACTGAACTATTTTGTATAGGTTGAGATTGTACTACAGTATTTCCCAGGTTCATACGTTCTTTACTGGCATAAGCAGTAAGCCCGTACACATAAGGCAATGACCATGCAGTAATATCATAAGTTATAGAATCTACCAGTTTTGATTGTGGCTCAAACAACACTTTGAGCATTGTAGCTTTCGGCTGGGCAGCACTTATTACAATATCTCCTTGGGATATACTGAAGGCTTCCTCTTTGGATGTGTGATAGTTAAATCCTTTTCCATTCCCACTACCGCTTCCGTATTGAATCCCGTTTTTATCTAACAGATCCAAAAGAGCCTTAATCCGTTCCGCATCGTCAGGATTGTTTTTAATTACATAAGTTTTATAATCACCGACAGATCCAGCTAAACCGTTATTAAAAAATTTTCTGAACTCTTTTACCAGGGCTGTTGCATTAGCTGAAGATATTTCAATAGTGCTGAGAGAAGTGGTATAATGATGTATAACCCGGTCATATAAGGTAAGTGTATCGCCTTCATCTGTTTCTGCTCCCAGGCCACCGGCACCACCACCACCTTGCTCATACGTCATACCGATAGCTCCATTATAAACCGGATAGGTATCGCCGTAAGAAGGATAAAAAAGATCAAATACCTCCCGGGTAAAATACAGCCAGTTATTTTTATCAAAGTACTTTGCATGATTTTTCCCGATTGTAGTCTGAAAATCTCTTTGCCATTGTGTTATTGCTTCATGATAAGGTTGAGCAGCAGGAGCAAAATAATAGGGTTGGTTGATTCCTTGTTCATGATAATCTACATGCACCTGTGGCAGCCATTGATTGTAAACGTTCATCCGCTGTTTACTTTCCACCTGTGTTTGCCAGGCCCAATCGCGGTTAAGATCAAAATTGTAATGATTGGTTCTCCCTCCGGGCCATGGTTCCCGATGTTCACGGGCATCCAGCGATGGATTATAATTAACTCCGGCCACAGAATTGAACCAGTTTACGTAACGATCTCGTCCATCGGGATTCACGCAGGGATCTATTATTATAACCGTATTCTTCAACCATTCTTTTGTTCGCGTATTCTTTGGATCAGTCAATGCAAACAAGGTGAGTAAAGCAGCTTCTGAAGAGGAGGTTTCATTACCATGTACATTATAGCTTAACCATACGAGGGCAGGTGCGTTTTCTGAGGGCATCATTTTATCTTTTGCCAGGTTAGCTAATCTCAAATTGTTTATCCTGATACTTTCCAGGTTGCTAATATTTTCCTCTGCAGATATAAACGCAAGATATAATGGGCGATGTTCATTGGTCTCACCGTATTGTTGAAGTTTTACTGATTTAGGTAATACCTGGGCCACATGCTGAAAATAGTTTACTACTTTCCAATGAGGTGTATAGCGTGTTCCTGGTTTATAACCTAAAAATTCTTCGGGAGATTTTAATTGAGCAATAGAAACTGTTGCCAGATACGCCAGCAGGATAAGCAACAATGATCTTTTATACATGGGAATTTTTTACGAAGTAAATTAAAAGGTAGTCAAATAAAAAATCCCCGACTGGTTTGAAACCAGGCAGGGGATTATTTTAAATGGGATTAAACTAATTGTCTTGCATTAGTCACCGGAGCTCTTCCACTTGCAGAAGGGTTATTTATTAGCACATTACTAAGTACAAACCAATATCAGGAAATTATAATCATTGCAATGGACTTATCGAACCGGTAATTTTTTTATTCAACACCGCCTGTTCGGCTAGCGCCCAGGTGCAATTGGGGTCAACTACTTTCCAGCATCTGGAACAAACAATCCTGCGTTCATGCCGAAATGGGTCTTTTGCTTGAGCCTCTAGAATTTAATTTAATCTATTCTCTATCCCTGCTTCCCATATACAACATTATATATTGTATTAATGTGACTACAGCAGCAAGCGCAGCTACTACATAAGTCATTGCAGCCCATTTTAAAGCATCTTTTGCTTTAGGGTATTCATCAGAAGTAGTGACATTAGTATGGTTTAACCATGCTAAGGCCCTTTTGCTGGCATCAAATTCTACCGGAAGTGTAATAAGGGAGAAAAGTACAGTCACCGCCATTAATATAATACCCACCAGCAATACGGTAGTATTTCCGCCAGAGGCCGCCATAATTACCCCAACCAGTAAAACCCAGTTAACCAGGTTTGAACTTATCTGAACCGCCGGAACCAACTTGCTCCGCATATTCAACCATTGGTAAGCCGTGGCGTGTTGAACGGCGTGGCCGCATTCGTGTGCTGAAACGGCCGCGGCTGATACACTTGTTCCATTATATACATCCGGGCTCAGATTTACCGTTTTGTTGGCCGGATTGTAGTGGTCTGACAAAAAGCCATCCACCGAGGTCACTTTTACATCATAAATCCCATTTTCCTTCAGCATTTTTTCAGCGATCTCCCGCCCGGTCAATCCGTTTCTGAGAGAAACCTTGCTATACTTCGTAAACTTTCCCTTTAATATCATGGAAACAAGCATACTTATCCCCAAAAAAAGGAAAGAAACAATCATAATGGAGGGTGTCATACCAATGAATTTTTAGTTTATTTATTGATATATAACAAACTTACAGCCATTTGGATTAAGGCCTCAATTTCAGTCGTTTTGGCATTTTTGAAGTTTTATTTTCCACTACTTTTCTTAATCTTCCATACTGCGGCCTACATTTATAAACTGTTGTTTTATAACTATTTATCCTTATATAATTCCGCCGCAGGCCTTTTAGAGGCATGTATATATTACCCCCCGGAAGTTATTCACAGCCCTAAAATTTTATTTTGAAATGTTGAGTAGAATTGTAACTTAGCTAAAGAATTTAATGGGTTAGTAAGTAAAGGGGTCAATCAAAAGATTGGCCCCTTTTACATTTTTAACCTGTTTAAAAATTATAGTAGCTATTCAAGCTTTTTTGTCTTTTCTGTTCTTGTCTTATTTGCTTTTAAAACAAGAATGCCTTTATCCCGAACTAATATTTTTCCGCCAACACTGATAATTTATCTTTAACTCATGAGTAAAGTTAAAAAAGCTTTTTTCTGTCAAAATTGCGGGTATGAAAGTATAAAATGGGTAGGTCAATGTCCATCATGCGGACAATGGAATACGTTTGTTGAAGAATTAATTCAAAAAGAAACAAATAACAATAATAATGACTGGAAAAATTATCATGAAGAAAAGAGAACAAACAAAACAATTTCACTTAACGAAATAAAGAGCAGTGAAGAAAAAAGATTGATAACCGCTGACCCGGAACTAAATCGTGTACTTGGTGGAGGTATCGTTCCCGGAAGTATTGTGTTGGTTGCCGGAGAACCAGGTATTGGTAAATCAACTTTGTTTTTACAAAACGGGTTATGGTTAAAAGATGCTGTCGTTCTTTACATCAGTGGCGAGGAAAGTGATCAGCAAATAAAAATGAGAGCGGATCGTATGAAACTTCGCAACGAAAATTTTTATCTGCTCACAGAAACATCAACGCAAACTATTTTCCAGGAAATAAAAAAATTGAAGCCTCATTTAGTGATCGTAGATTCTGTTCAAACGTTACAAACTCCGCTTATCGATTCCTCACCGGGAAGTGTATCGCAAATAAGAGAATGTGCTGCCGAGTTTCAACGCTTTGCCAAAGAAACAAACACACCTGTTTTTTTGATTGGCCATATTACCAAAGATGGAGGAATAGCAGGGCCCAAGATCCTGGAACATATGGTGGACACGGTTTTGCAGTTTGAAGGCGACCGTCATTATGCTTACCGCATTCTCCGTACCTTAAAGAATCGATTTGGCAGTACATCGGAGTTAGGCATCTACGAAATGACGGATGAAGGGATGAGAGGTGTCGTGAATCCAAGCGAAATATTGATCACGCAAAAGGAAGATAACTTAAGTGGCATCGCCATTGCTGCAACGATAGAAGGCATACGTCCCTTACTTATAGAGGTGCAGGCATTGGTAACTCAATCTGTTTATGGAACTCCTCAACGAACAGTAAGTGGTTTTGATCTTAGGCGTTTGCAATTATTATTAGCGGTCTTAGAAAAAAGAGGAGGGTTTCATTTTGGTTTAAAAGATGTTTTCTTAAACATTGCCGGTGGTTTGAAAGTAGAAGATCCGTCTATTGACCTCGCGGTTTTATGTGCTTTGCTTTCTTCATATGAAGATGTTCCTTTGACTCATCATATTTGTTTTGCAGGCGAAGTAGGGTTAAGTGGAGAGATAAGAGCTGTGAACAGAATTGATCAACGAATAGCCGAAGCAGAAAAATTGGGTTTTGAAAAAATCATTGTTTCGAAATACAATCAAAAAGGTCTTGCCAAACAAAAATTCAATATTGAAATAGTAACAATGGGGCGTGTAGAAGAAGTGTATCAATATTTATTTTAACAGGTTCGGAGACAGAACATGATTATTAAATCAGTGATATGATCCGCTTTCAAGAAATAAAAGACTCATTTTTTCATTTAGTATTTCCGCATGTATGCAGCGGTTGTGGAAGTGATATACTTAATAAGGAAAGTCTATTATGTATGCGATGTATTGATGCCTTGCCTGAAACCAATTTTGAAATACATCCCAATAACCCCGTAGAAAAGAAGTTTTGGGGTCGTTTACCCTTCCAACAGGCTACTGCTCAATATTATTTCATCCGGGAATCGCTGATGCAGCACCTGATGCATCAATTCAAATACAAGAAAAATAAAGAATTGGGAACTCAGTTAGGCAGGATGATGGGAGAAAGTCTGACAAAGTCCAATCGGTATGCCGTAGATGCGTTGATACCCTTACCACTTTTCCCAGCTAAAGAAAAGAAACGGGGTTATAACCAGGCAGCCATTTTATGTGAAGGAATTGCAGAAATCTTGCAGGTGCCGATACTGAGGGATGTTATAATCCGCTCTCAGCATACTGATACACAAACTAAAAAGGGACGGATAGAAAGATGGCAAAACATGGAAGGAAAATTTGTATTGTCAAATCCCGGCGCCATTGCGAATAAAAGAGTTTTGTTGGTAGATGATGTAGTGACTACCGGAGCTACTCTTGAAGCTTGTGGTTTGGAATTGCTGAACGGAGAAAATGTAAGACTAAGTATTGCAGCCCTTTGCTATGCGGCAAGATAATTTAGAATTTACCTGGAATACAGCCAGATCCAAGTACTTTCCCCTACCGAAAACATTTCAAAGAAAAATTGAATAGTTCACTTTTTCAGCACGGGGCTTTCGAAGTCATTGAGGAAAATACCTCTGTCACCCTATGGCAAAACAATTTTTCAGTTTTAATTTCAGGGTTGCTTCGATACAGAATTCAAAGATCTAACTACCTTTAAGTGCGTTTTTGTGCAGGATAATAGTAAATTTTGAGACCATAGCTAATCATTTTTCATGAAAACGCAGGAGTTGTATGCCGCTTTTTGCCTAATTTCCTTGTCTCTCATAAATCAACTGCACAACTTAAAACTAATTCAAATGAAAAGATTAACCAATCTGATCTGTTGGCTGCTCATATTGCCTATGAGCGTCTTTAGTCAATCAAGAGTGCTTACCGGAACAATAACAAATAGTACAGGCAGCCCGGTACCATTTGCTACAATTGAGGTTAAAGGCACTTCTTCGAGTACAACGGCCGCCGAAACTGGGAAGTACAGCATTAATG
>CAMLEX010000009.1 GCA_946479055.1 uncultured Bacteroidota bacterium
TTATCATCGTCTCTCCAGTAATAAAAAAACGGTCAAAGAAAATATAAAAATTACTGTATGATAAGCCGGGTACTGAGTTGCTTTTGTTTTTTATTTCCCACTTCGATATTGGTTGCACAAACCGACAGTTTTGATGTATTCACTTGTCAACCACCTGAGTTTTTTACAAAAAGCGAATTGCCATCCAGAGTTATGTTTAATCTTACTAATAATGATACAAGCTTTTGCACAATTACCTTATACAAAAGCCTCCCGTCAAAATCAACTGTACTGAAAGATGTTATCAGCCAGTGGAATGAACAGGTAGTAAAGCGATTGACTAAAGCAAATAAAAAACCTGCCAGGATAATGACAGAACAATTATGGGATGGATGGGTATCCACACTGGCTATTGGTAATTATTATCAAAACAAAAAAAAATGCATGGTAATGTTATATTCGTTCAGAAAGAACCAAACATCGGCCTGCGTAGTATTTATGTTCAGCGATAAAATATTTAAGGGACCTGTAGAAGGCTTCTCTCAAAACCTTCATTTAATAAATCAACCATAACGGAGAAATAAATATTGTCCTGTTACTAAATAAGAATAAAATGAAAAAATATATTATAGTAGTCGCCATGTTGCTTACCGCAATTATTGTTGTTGCACAAGCCAAACCAAAACAAAAGGAAAAAGACAATGCCCCTACGCAAAAAGAAATGGCGGATATGATGAAGGAAATGCAGGAAGCAATAGATGAGATAAGCCCGGAAGACAAAAAGATGATGGATAGCATGGGTATTAAAATGCCTGACATGAAGGGCATTCAAAAAACTGTTTCAGGCTTAAGTGATGCCCAAATAAAAAAAGCATATGAAGAGGGAAACAGAATTGTTCCAAACCGGGATGCTGCACGTATTGCGGCCATACCCAAAGCAGTTACGGATTCAAAAATGAGAACTTATATAGCTGCGGTACAAAATAAATTAGCATCAGCCTTTAAGCCTTTAGTGGTATCAACAGGTAATGAAATGTATGATTATATAAAATCAAACAGTAAAAATGCAGGTGAAGCAGGTAACATGGCAATGGGTCTGTGGCTCGCAGGTCAGCCGGAACTTGCCTTATATGTTTTAGGAAAATTATGTGCCGCAGATGCCGGCAACACCGATAACCTCAGTAACTATTCGGCTATGCTCTCTATGCAGGGGGCACAGCACCTTGCCATTCCTATTCTCAATATTCTCAATGCCAAATTTCGCAAAAACAGTACACTGCTCAATAATCTTGGGCAGGCATGGTTTGGGCTTGGCGAAATTGGCAAAGCTGAAAAATACCTGGATAGCGCCATTCGTATCTACGCTTATCATCCGCAAGCCAATCTTACTAAATCATTCATTGAAGAAAGTAAGGGCAACAAGCAACAAGCCATCGAAGCCGTTAAGCGAAGCATAGCAAAATCCTATAGCATGGAAAAAGAAAACCGGTTAAACAAATTGGGTTATAAACTCCAGCCTAAAGATTTAGCCTGGGATAGACCCATGCCGCAGGATGCACTCGGATTGGAAAAATTCAAATGGCCGGAATATCCTATGAATGTTGCAGAAAGCGAAGAACTGGAAAAAGAATGGGATGCATTTAAGCAAACATGCGAGGAAGAAATGGATAATTTGAAAATGCAGGAGAAAACTCTTGAAAAAGAAGTGGAGCAGGCTAATAATATACGTACAAGACAAGTTTTACAGGCTGGCCAAAAAGGTGTGCTGGTAAATCCGTTGCCACCGCTTGCATATAAAGCTATGGCTAAACTCGGCTACTTAGTTAATGATAAGGATGGGCACATGGCATTCTCTTACCAGAAAAAATGGGAGACAGTAGCGAATGCCACGAAACAGGCTGCCAGCTTTGATGATATACTTTCGGCCCAGCTTGATGAATTAAAGAAAAAATATGAAGACCAGTTTGGAGAAGGCAAGTCCAATCCCTTTGATGCAGCCTGTGTCGATGAGAATAAAGCGATAAATAATTATTTACATTCATCTAATACACTATTGCGAGATGCCTTCAATGATGTTCTTGCATTCATGAGGCGCAAGATTAATAATGAAACGTATTACTATCAATACACCATGTGGCCGGAACAATTTGAACTCGCAAAAGTACAGGCAAAGCTCAGTTGGCTCTCATTAATACATAGTCAGATCCCAAGGTTTAAAGATAAAAGCTCATGGTGCCAGAACAACACAGATGCAGAGGCAAAGCGATTTAAGCTGGCAAACTTTGAAGATATAGCCTGTGAGTACAAAAGCAGTTTGAATATGGGTTGTGTGAAAATGGAAACCAACTGTGGCCAAACAATCACTACTTATGGTTGTGGAGATATTCCGGTCCTTGGAAAGGTATCATTCATTGAAAAGGAATCAGGACAGAATTATGTTGGTGGAACTTTAAAGCTATCACCCAAAATAGGGGTTGGAGTTGATGAAGGGCCTTTGGCGGTTGAAGGATCTATTGGAGCTGATCTTACCATTGAGTTGGATGAAAATAATCGTGTAAAAGAATGGAAGGGCAAGGTTACTGCGGGCATTGAAGCCGGCGTGGGTATAAGTAAAGGACCCGTAAAAGCAGGTGCCACTGTAACTGAAGCCCTGGAAGTGGAAATTGGCAGCAACGGTATTAGCGATATAAACATTGTATCAGCAGCTAAAGTTGAAGCGGGCATAGCAGCTCCAAAATCAGCAGGTAACCAGAAGATAGACCAGCAGATAAACAAGGGAATTGATTATGTAAATAAAGGGATAGGCAAGCTCAACACAAGTGTTGAAATGGGTGTGGAGAGTCGGGCAAGCCTTATTAGCGGGCATGTGATTGTAGGTGGCACAGGTAAACTGGAAGGTCTTAAAATTTCCGAATGATAAAAAATAAATGATTATGAAATACACGCTACTATTTTTTTCGATTCTTTCAGCAATTTCAACACAAGCACAGGATTGCACTAAAGAAATGCTGAAACACAAACCCGGCACCTGGAAGGCAGGGCAACAGGGTTCTATCAAAAATGTAAGTGCAACAGACTTAACCAAAGAAAAATCAGGGATAGCCGCCATTCACAAAATGGTTTCTAGCGGCTATAAACCAACAGGCTGCGAGATTTCTTATAGTACTGTGTATGGAAAGAACCCGGGTACAGGTCAAACATTCGTTGCCGATCCTTATCATTATGCCATGTACATTCTCAGGTATCTATGCGATGAGAACAGCAAAGACAAATCAAAATATTATGTAGATATTTCTACGCCAACAACGGTCAATATTACTGCCAACGTAATTTTTTCATTAAATAATTTATATGCCGCGAATATTCCCTCAGATGATTTCAGGGGCTATTTAAGGTTGACCAAAAGGCCTGAAAGAAAAGACGGCTATTATTTTATGGGTGAAGAAAAAGTGGATTATAATTCTCCGACCTATGAGTACCGCTGGCTGATCACTTATAATGATACGCTTCCATTTTCTTATGTCAGCCGCAAAGAATACTTGTTGATACAAAAGAAAAGGCTTGAAAAAGACACTAAAGACAGCCCGGGAGAAAAAGCTTATTTCGACGCCTATCTCAAAAATATAAACGAGTATTTAACCAAACCGGAATCTGAATTGAACCAACCTGCCATTTGTATGTGGAATGAAGAAGAAAGGTTTGAAAAATTTGTTGAAGAAGGCACGAAAGGTTCTTTTATTGCTGTAAAGCCTAACCTTGCGTACTATCATAAAAATCTGCCGAAGTCATCCCCACAATTTTTTACCGTGGTATATAAAATTGCACATGGTGACCCTGTCTTTGAAGAGAATATTGCAGCGATAAAAAAAGCAATTGATTTTGCAGCACTGAAAAATATGCTTGGTAAATAAGATCCCCGAACGATTAATTCTTATAAAATGAAAAAAATAATTCTTCTTATAAGTGTAGCCATTGCTGCCACTGCACAGGCGCAGGAATACGTAGATCGTATTGGTTTTAAACTTGAAAGCATTGCACATTTGGATATTGGCTGGATGAAAATAGCGACATATACAAAAACCCCTGTGGCAAAACAGCTTGGCCACCGGAGTTACAGCGCCAAACAAATTGGCTATAGCCAGCAGTTTGTTACCTGGATGCAGCAATCGTATTCGCCCAACGGATGCCTGGGCGATGCAGGTTATTATCAAAATGCCATACCCAAACACAGCGGTACCAACAGCGGCTATGGAAATATCATCAACACACATTTAGACGCATTGCCACACTTGTATGGCGCATACGCTAAAGTGTATATGTTTTTAAAAAAAGATGCCAATGGAAAATTTGTTCCGCAAACCGGTCATTCTGATTACTGGCACATTGAAGCCAATCAACTGCAACACATCAGTGCGCCCGTCTCTTTTATTTCTACACCGGAACAGTATTATTTTGTAATGCCGCGATATCACAAAGATGTAAAGAGAGATTTTGCAGAAGATAAAGCAGCCAGCCAGTTATCAGGTTTCGATACCCACAAAAATGTACAAGCCTATACTCATTTTTATATTCCGCCAAAAATTATTTACGACGATGCACAGTATGTGGTAATTATGACGAAGAACAACAAATTGCCATTTGAAGAAGTAACCATTGGGGAGTTTTTTTCGCAGGCAGAAAAACAATTGCCCTTTTGGCAAAAAGCAGAAAACAGGTCAGCAGATTTAATGGCCAAAGCACAGAAGAACCTAACCCGGTTAAAAGAAAAATATAAAAACAGGTGGAATGATGTTGCAGAATTAAGATCTCCTTATGGGCAAATTGTTTTTTATGACTTTGTAAATGCAAATGAAGACCACAACGATTGGTTTGACCATGGTAACGAAAGCACAACCTTTCCCATTTTGAAAGTAAATAAAAAAGCATTGGACTTATGCAAGACCGACCAGCCGCAGTGGCTGGTGATAAGGTGGGAAAACGGAATGCCCAATCAGCAGTACGCCATCCACATGCATGAGTCCATTCTCAACAATTTTAATTTCGATTATGTGTATCAATATTTTTTTGGTACTAATAAAGTGATCGAACCTTACAAACCACTCCGCTCTCCGTTTTTCAAAGAACCCATTGCAATACAAGAAGCATCCAACAAAACAATAAAAGCAGGAGCTGATAAAAACGTTTTTTTCTTCGATGATTTTTCTACCAGCGCCATTGGCAAACCTGCCAACAACTGGGATGGCTCTTTGGTAAATGGCAAAAAAGCAACTGTTACACAATTAGACGGCAACAATGATAAATGGCTTGAAATTCTTGCGCATGAAAAAGTGCGTCCCAAAAATATTCAAAAACCATTACCACAAAATTTCACTTTGAGCTATGAGCTGGTAGCATCACAAAATTTTACCTGGGGTGCAAAAGGTCTAACTATGCAATTGTCAAAAGAGACATCACCCGGCAATGCAGAATCATATTTGAAACTGAAATTGCGTCCAGGTTTTGATGGCCGCGATGGAGAAGCAGAGTTTGAAACAAAGTTTCCATCACCGCCCGGTTATTCAAATGGTACTAAATGGTATGTTGCCACCGGTTTTTCCAACAATAAAAAAAATAACCTCATTACGGTCACCATTAAAAAGATGGACGAAAAGCTCCAGGTGTTTATTGACAAAACGAAAATAGCAGAATACGAAAAAGCGATACCGGCCGCTCATTTATTCAATGCAATATCATTTACCAGCGCCAACTCGGGAGAGAATGATAAATTTTATATCAGCAATATTAAGATCACAAAGGAGTAATCATTGTTGCTTACTTAAGAGGATATCACGCAGAGCTAAGGAGAACGCAGAGAAAACACATCACAATTTTCAATCTCAGCGTACATTGCGTCCTCTGCGTGAAATCAATTACTATGTACTTAAGTAAACAGTATTGAAGGATTAATTAACATTTGGATGGATCAATATCCCTGTTTTACAGGATATAAAACAATTGACAACAAGAATATTTTTGATGTAGAAAATAAGAATCATGAAAAAAATAATTCTCCTTTGTGCTCTTTGTGCCTTCGTGGGAAACGCCTTTGCACAAAAGGAAACCTTTGACGTTACAACATACACAATACCCAAAGACTGGAAAAAACAACCTGCTGAAAGTGCCGTTCAGTTTTCAAAAGAAGATGAAGCAAAAGGAACTTACTGCATTATTACATTGTATAAGGCAGTGCCGGGTACGGCTGATTCAAAAGAAAACTTTGACCTGGCATGGGCATCGGTGGTAAAAGAAATGGTAACTGTTTCTGCAGCCCCCGAAATGCAACCGCCTGCAACCGAAAACGGATGGGAAACTCAAAGCGGCTATGCACCTTTTGAAAGCGACAGCAATAAAGGTGTTGCAGTGCTTGTTACCGCAACGGGTTTTGAAAAAATGGTGAATATGATTATCCTGACCAATACCGATGCCTATGAAAAAGAGATGCTTGGTTTTATAGAATCGGTTAGTTTAAAGAAAATGGAAGCTAATTCGCCACCGTCAATTACTGATGATAAAAATTCAATACTTGGAACATGGGGCGCCACTGCAAGTGACAATTCAGACTATAGAATGAAAAACGGCGTTATGAACTACATCAGCCGTCAATATACTTTTAATGCTGATGGCAGTTATAGTTTTGTCAGCAAGGCTTTCGATCCTTTAATGACTAACATTCTATTGGGAAAAGAAACCGGCACTTACCAGATCAGTGGCAATACTGTTTCCATGAATCCTAAAAAAAGCTCACTAGAGGCATGGAGTAAAAAGAATGGTGCAGATGATTGGGGTAAATTAATAAACACACAAAACATACCATTGGAAAAAGTAACCTATCAATTCACTAAACATTATTTTTCCGGCACACAAATTTGGAATCTTGTATTGCAGGCAGCTAAGGCGACAAAACGTGATGGCCCCCACAGCAACAACGATACTTTCAAAAATGCCTGGTATTATGGGACGCTGTCGGCAAACAATCTGCAAATAAAATTACCTGGCAGTGCACCGGTAGTAAAAGAGGAAGTACAAAAACAAGCAACAGCCGTTTCAAGCGGATTTGCTTTTACTGCCACCAATTTTGACGATGGTTGGACAAGCACTGTGCAGGAAGATTGGGTGCAGGTGATAAAAGGAGATATAAAAGTGCTGCTCCATTATCCAGGCAATAAAATCAATGCTGCTAATACCGATGTTGATGTCATGTGCGCTGCAGCATGGAATGCTTTGGTAGCACCACGATATAGTAATATGGAGAGCTACCAGGTTACTCCCGGAGTATTGGAATACCAACGACCCTATTTTGCCCAGGCATATTTAACCGACAATGTATCCGGTAAAAAAGTATTTGTGGCGTTATTCAAAAAAGGAAACAGTGGTTGGATAGAAATTATCGCAACAGACAAAAATAGATTTATAGAAACCTTTGGATTAGATATAAGTAAAATTGGTTACTATGTCGACAGCAAAATTTGGGAACCACTGCTAAAATTATCGAACTATAACAAATTCGCAGTTGCCGCCTCTGACTGCAAAGGTAAATGGACTAGCAACTTTACAGGAATGCAGCAATATGTAAATGTGCACACCGGCGCTGATGCCGGCATGAGTACCCACTCTTCTGTAGAAACATTTGAATTTTCCGGCAGTTCTTACAAATGGGAATTGAAAGTGGCAAGTGGCTTTGTCGGCAATATCAAATTCCAGGGTGTAAAATCAAGCGGAAAATTATCTGTCCCTAATAACTGGCAAATACATTTCTCCGAAATTGAAAAGAAAGCAAGAACCTATAATGCCTATTTCTCCTGCATTAAAGGTGCAAGACTATTGTGGTTGCAGGATACAGGCTATGGAGACTACCGCAGTTTTGGTAAGGTTGAATAAAAAATATCTGCTATAAAATAAATTAATAAACAAACAACAAATTATGCGTACACTAATTTTTATCATGCTGCTATCTCCCTTAGCCACATTTTCTCAAAAACAGGATGTATATATTAAACTAACAGATGCAAGGAGCCAGCAAATAAAAGGCGAAGCTGTACTAAAAGGTTTTGAAAGATGGTTGCAGGGAACTACTATCAGTTCGTCTGGAAAAAATAATTCACAACTCGATTTCACCATGAATATCAGCGGAGCTTCTGCTGATTTAAAAAGGGCTCTAACCAATGCCGAACTATTGCTTAACGGGCAAGTATCTGTTATCACTTCAGCTTCAGATGGGTCCTTCCGACCGGTCACCGCATATACCATCAAAATGGAAATGATTAGCGTATTAGCTTGTTCAGAAACGATGGGATGTAATAATCAAATGACGACAACTGTTACACTAAAAGCTACCCGTATTGGCTGGACCTATTACCAAACCGACAGAACAGGAGGAGCAGCCGTTTCACGCAAATACGGATGGGATGAAGATACCAATGCGGAATGGGCAGCTTTCTGATACCGGAAATAAAAAATGTATATTATAAACCAAACTAACAACCATAATTAAAAACGACCATTATGATAAAGCTTTCATTCGTGCTTCTTTTCTTATCGCTTGTTACAACTTCCTGTCAATTCAGCAAAGGAGTTAAAAAAGATCTGAACACAGGACTGTCGGCCAGTTACAATGGGTTTGCATTGGACGATATTTATTTAGCCGACGAAAACAAAAATCGCTTAAGCAGCAACAAAATTCAGATAGGAACAAAAATGCTTATAGTGGCCACGGGTGTAAATTATTTTAACGAAAAAGATGGCAAAGTATTTCCTGGTTGCACTATCATTCTCATTGATAAAAACAAAAAAGAATTGCTTAACCTTCCCGATGCTTTTGAAGACATGAAAGAAGGCACTCCCGCTACTGAAGCTAAAACATTACAGGCACAACTTAATACTGGAGAGCCAATGCTTCCCGGAGAAACCTATCATTTAAATGTGCGGTTTTTTGATAAGAATAAAAAAGAAAATGAAATCGTAGCAAACGTTGATGTAGTAATGAAAGAATAGTTATCCCAGTTTATTTACCTTCGCAGGCATGATCGAATACCAGATAAAAACCAGGGAAACCGGTCCGACTGTTTTTAACATGGCCCTGCATTCGCTGCGGATTGTATTTATGGGCACACCTGAATTTGCCGTAGCGTCTTTAGATGCGTTGGTAAAAGCAGGTTATAATATTGTTGGTGTAGTGACAGCACCGGACAAACCCGCCGGCAGGGGAATGAAGATGGCTGAAAGCGCCGTAAAAAAATACGCAGTTGAACGTAATTTAAAAATTTTACAACCGGAAAAATTAAAGAATCCCGAATTTTTGGAAGAGCTGAAATCATTGCATGCGGATCTGCAAATAGTCGTTGCTTTTCGTATGTTACCTGAAGTGGTTTGGAATATGCCGCGGATCGGTTCTGTCAATCTTCATGGAAGCTTATTGCCACAATATCGTGGAGCAGCGCCTATCAACTGGGCAGTGATCAATGGCGAAAAAGAAACCGGTGTTACTACTTTCAAACTGAAACATGAAATAGATACCGGCGATATTTTATTGCAGGAAAGTTTTCCGATAGGTGAAAATGAAACAGCGGGTGAAGTGCATGATAAGATGAAAGAGATCGGGGCGCAGGTGCTGGTGAGAACTGTAAAAGGATTGGCAGATGGAAGCTTAAAAGAAAAACCACAATTGGCAATGGTGAAAAGTGAAAGGTCAAAAGAAAACTACGAAGTGCAGGACACTGACTCACCACTCACCACTCACCACTCACTTTTAAAACATGCACCCAAAATTTTTACTGAAACCTGTAAAATTGATTTTACCAAAACCACTGAGGAAGTTCACAATCTTATCCGGGGCCTCTCTCCTTTTCCCGGTGCGTTTACTGAATTGAATGGAAAAATGCTCAAGATATATCGTAGCGAAAAAGAAATTACACCCGTCACCATCACACGGGGCTTTCATGAAACAGACGGAAAAACATTTCTAAAGTTCGCCTGCGCTGATGGATACATTCATGTAAAAGAATTACAACTGGAAGGAAAGAAAAAAATGAATGTCGAAGATTTCATACGGGGGTATCATTTCAAGTAACTTATCTTTTTATTCATTTGTCTGAACCTGGATTTGGGCAGATTAATAGATTTAAGGATTTTAGCCTGTAACAATATTTATCTCGATTGTGATATAGAGCGATATATTGTTTTTTTGATTTCACTGATTCAAGAATAGTAGTCAAAAAAATATCCATATCCTAATTAATCCCATAAATCCCCCCAAATCCAGGTTCAGACTAATAATTCAGCTTTACTATAAACTTTTCCGTATCTGATACACCCAATGCAGTTGAAGCGGCATTGCTGATTCGGATATTCAATCCCTGGTTTTGGCGAATACCATTCATTTCACCTAATACTTTAGCGTAAACGGCTTTGTTATTTTCAGGATTAATGATTTTTACAATTGTTCCAGTAGACACATCATCAATCAGCAAATAATATTTCGCATCTTGCCAGCCACTGGTTGTTTTAAAAATGCCGGAAGTAACGGTTGTATTTTTTGAAGCAGGGCTGGTCTTTACCTGTTGTTCAAAAGATCTTTTAAAATATCCCTGTTCTGTCGAGGCAGGAGCAACGGTTTCTTCTTTTGCAAAAACGGGTTCTGTTTTTTTAGCTTCCTGTTTTACTTCCTGCACGACTTCTTTTACCGGTTCTGTTTTTACAACCGGTTTATCTTCTGCTGGCACTGTTTTCACTACTTTTTTTTCTTCAGCCGGCACCAACTTTATTTCCTTTTCTTTTTCCGGTTCAGTTTTCACTACTCGTTTTTCTTCTTGTTTAACCGGTTGCTGTTTCACCCGATTATTGGCAGCTACTGCAGCCATTTCTTTCGATACCAAAAATCCAACAATAATTTTTTTGCCGGCAGTAATCTTGTCGCCCGAAATTCCATTCCAGTCCCGTAGTTTTTGCAGGGCCACTTTATTATTTGCATTGCTCACTTTTAATAAACCTTCATTTTCCCCAGCTGTATAATAAACCGGTACACCACTTGTTGCTTTTTGAGTATAATTAGTATCGGTAAGGGGGATATGAATAACTTGGCCGATAGTCAGCCCCGCATATAAATCCATTTTATTATAATCAGCAATAAACTTTGGATGAACATTATATAAACGGCCAATAGCATACAGGCCTTCTTTGGGAGCGACTTTGTGATCAAGATATAAACTTTTTCCTTCACTTTTTATTATCAATTCTCCTGGCTGGGCATCCGCACAAAATACAATAGCACTGAATAAAACCGGTAAAAGAAATAGTTTTTTCATATGATCATTTTGATGTTTTGTTAGCCATATGGAATTCGCCACAAAAATTATTATCGCAGTTGGGTTAAATTACTCAATAATTTTTATGCCTCATTTCATGATAACGAATTTTGATTTGCAAAGATGTGGATTTTTAGCTTCTATGCCTGTTATAAGTCCTTTAAAATACGTAACTCTTTCGGATAATAATTATTAATACGGTTGGGTAAAACATTGATCCAGCCCAGTGAATTCCCTTCGTAATTTACCAATTGCCATCCTTTCCGGAGCGTCTCGATTTTCAATTCCTTTCTTTTCAAATAATCAATGGCCTGTTCGTAATTGACGGTTGTTTTTTCGATGGATTTATTGATAAGTGGGCTCATAGCAAGAGGATGATCGGGCACTAACTTTTCCCTGAAAATTTCTCCAATAATCGTACCCGAATAGATCACACGAAGTTTGTTTAACAACAAACTAAAATCATTAACCAATTGCTTTGGCCAGGCATACACCGTATTCAGATGTTTAATAAAATCAAGCGATGCCGTTTCCATCCATTTTCCGATGAGGGCAATTTCGTTCTTAGTTGCTGTTTCTGGCTTATTTTTTATTTTCAAAGACGAACTATCATCGCCATCCGTTTTTCTGACACAGGCTAAAAAAAATCCTTCCCCTTTTACCTTATCAGGCCAAAAACGATAACCTGTATTTCCTGAACGGGAAGTTGTCTCAACTATTCCCCATTTATCTTCAATAGAAAGTTGGCAGTTGGCAGTTGACAGTTGAGCAGTCATCCAATCAAGAATGTCTTCATCTTCTTCCTCAGAATAAGAACAGGTAGAATAGATCAATACAGCATCTTTTTTTAATGCCGGCCACACATCGGCGAGTATCCTTTGTTGACGTTGGCTGCAAAGCGCCACATTGTTCAAACTCCATTCTTCCATTGCATCAGGTTCACGCCGGAATAAACCGCTACCGCTACAGGGAGCATCTACTACGATCACATCAAAATAATTTTCCAGCCTCGCAAAATCCTTTGGATCATTATTCGTCACCATCACATTCGCACAACCCCATTTAATGATATTATCTTTTAAAATATTGGCTCTTGAACGGATCACTTCATTGCTGACCAATAAACTTTCTTTGGAAATCAAGGATTGAATATGCGTTGACTTACCACCCGGAGCCGCAGAAAGATCCAATACTTTTAATGGCATTGAAAGATCAACAGTTTGTTTCAATGCCTGTTCTAAAAACATACTGCTGGCTTCCTGTACGTAGTAAAGACCGGCATGAAAGATGGGGTCGAATGTGAAGGAAGGACGTTCTTCAAGATAAAATCCGTATTGAGACCAGGGAACGGCCCCCTCCAAACCTCCCCCCAAAGGGGAGGCTTCAGACTCCGATACTTTGAAAGGGTTTATTCTTATTGAAGTTATTTGTTCGCCAGATGCATGTACTTTTTCAAAGGTTTCTTTATTGAAGCCTTTTAGCCCGGTAAGAGAACGAATTAAATCGACTGGTAATTGCAAGAGTATACTTATTGATATACTGCAAAAATAGGATTGCCAACCGATACTACTCAATTCATACATTATAATTGACATATCATCTGATATGACTGCAACGGGAAAATAACCAACATATCTTTATGTCCTCACACACTTGTACATGAAAAAATCTATTGTGTTTGCTTTTGTGAACCTATTTTTTGCCGCAATGTCCCTGGCTCAAAGGGCAGACAGTGTAAAGTTGTTTACAGATACTGCATTAAATATAATGCAGCGCAATTCTATTCATGCTAATCAACTAAACTGGGATGTACTCAGGGATAGTATAGAAACGATGACGATTAATGCCCAAACCTATCGGGACGCATACCCAGCTCTGCAATACGCATTCAACCGGCTGGATGATAAACATGGTTGGTTGGTTTTTGAAGATAAAGATTATAAAAACCCGGCTTTCCCTTCTGACACCAGCCGGATTTCAACTGATATTAAAAAAGCAGCTTTGAGAGGTCCGGCAATTTATGCAGGCCGGATTGAAAATAATTATACATATATTTCTATCCCTTTTTTTGGAGGTCAGACACCAGATGCAATGAAAAAATTCGGGCAACGATTACAGGATTCTCTTTGCCGCAACGTCGATAACAAAACAAAAGGTATTATCCTGGACCTTCGATTAAATGCCGGTGGCAATATGTTTGCCATGTTAGCGGGCATCAGTAATATATTGGGTGATGGTATTATTGGAAAAAATGTTGATAGTTATGGAGAAATTTTAAATATAACTGCTGTAAAAAAAAATGGTATCACCATTAATGATTCCTTGTTTACAAGTATAGATTCAAGCTGTGGCGATCTTTCAAAACTTCCTTTAGCAATACTACTTGGCCCGATTACCGGCAGTGCTGGTGAATGTGTTGCAGTAGCTTTTGCGGGACGTCCCGATACTAAACTCATCGGCGAAACAACGGCGGGTTATGTTACGGCAAACAATGGCTGGTACTTACCCGGAAAAAATAATGGGATTGTACTAGCCGTAGAATATATCCGGGATATAAACGGAAAAGAATATAAAGAGAATGTAAAGCCCGATATAGAAGTCATTGGCGGCGACTCCTTTTTTGATCGCAAGAATGATAAGAAAATAAAGGCTGCTGTTAAATGGTTAAAAAGCCGTCACTAAAGATTTTTGATCTCAGTTATCAGATCCTGCAATACTTTTTTCGCATCGCCAAACAACATGGATGTTTTAGGTTGAAAGAAAAGATCATTTTCAATACCGGCATAGCCGGGTTTCATACTACGTTTATTGACGATACAATGTTTTGCGAGTTCTACATCTAATATCGGCATTCCATATATCGGAGAAGCAGGATCATTTTTAGCGGCTGGGTTTACAACATCATTGGCACCTAAAACCAATACAACATCTGTAGTAGAGAATTCTTCATTAGCCTGTTCCATTTCCTGCAACTTTTCATATGGCACATCAGCTTCAGCCAGCAATACATTCATATGACCGGGCATACGTCCGGCCACCGGGTGAATAGCATATTTAACTGTAACACCTTTCTCTTCCAATAATTTTTCCAGTTCATGACAGGCATGCTGCGCCTGTGCCACGGCCAGGCCATAGCCCGGAACGATCATTACTTTATTGGCATAACTCATCACAACAGCAGTATCGCTCAGATTAATTTCTTTGAAATGCCCCTGATCTTTATCTCCTGTTACGCCTGCCTTAGCTCCACCGCCAAATGAACCGATGAGTACATTCATTAAAGAACGGTTCATCGCTTTACACATCAGAATTGTTAGCAATGTACCTGCAGCACCAACAAGGATACCGCCTGTTAACATTACTTTATTATCGTATAAGAAACCACCGCAGGCTGCAGCTACACCGGTAAAGGAATTCAGCAATGAAATAACGACTGGCATATCAGCACCACCAATGGGAAGCACGAAGAATACCCCATACAAAAGTGAAAGAGCGAGAATACCATAAAAAGTATAGTCGGGATCTATGTTAAAGAAAACATCGAACAGTGATGTAGACAACACTACGATGATTACAAGCAGGGCAATATTAAAAATGTGCTGTCCTTTAAAACTAAAGTCTTTCACCTTTCCGTTCAATTTACCCCAGGCAATCATACTACCCGCAAATGAAACAGATCCAATAACCAAACCGAGCAGAATGATAAGCAACAAGCCGCTATCTGGGTAGCCCTCGCTCTTATTCATAATCATTGCATGCATCAAATGATTGAATTCGACGACTGATATCAACATTGCACAGGCCCCACCCATTCCATTAAACATACTTACCATCTCCGGCATAGCCGTCATCTTTACTTTTTTCGCCGATAAAGTACCGACTATACCACCAATAAGAATACCGCCGAATATCCACACATAATTACCCAGCTTCTGTCCTTCTTCTTCATATAAAAAGATAGTTCCCAGTATAGCGATCGTCATACCCGCAGCAGCTATCAGGTTTCCTTTTCTTGCCGTAGCAGGATTGGATAACATTTTTAAGCCGATAATAAATGTTACCGATCCGATTAGGTAACAAAGCGTAAGAACATTCAATTCCATTTGTTATATTTTTTGTCTGAACCTTGATTTGGGGAGATTAATAGGATTAAGAAGATATTTCATCTGATTTATCACAACAATCCAATAAATCCCGGTTCAGACTATTTCTTTTTCTTCTTAAACATTTCCAGCATCCTGTCCGTCACTACAAATCCGCCTACGACATTTAATGTTCCTACGATCACGGCAAGAAAACCGAGGATCAATGCGAGATAATTATCACTTTCCGCTTTCCCCATCACGATGATAGCACCGATGATAACTACTCCGTGAATAGCATTGGCGCCACTCATCAGCGGTGTATGCAATACGCTGGGCACACGGCCTATTACTTCAATACCTACGAATATCATCAGGATGACGATGTAGATGATCTGTTGATTTGCGGTTATCCAATTAAGCATAAAGAAAAGCCCTCCCAGCCTCCCTAAAGGGAGGAGTCCACTCACAGCCCCGATAGCAGCGAGTAGTTTATTGTTTACAAAAATGTTGATATCCAAAAGCTCAATAAAGAACTAAACGATGAAGAGTGCGACGCAACAAATGCTGATCAGGGAACTGAAGCTGGTAACATCATCATCATTTTCACAGCTTCACATTTCCACATTTTCAAATTACTTCACCCTCTCATGCACCACTTCGCCCCCATGCGTTATACAACTTCCTTTTACCAGGTCATCGTCCCAGTTCAGGTTGATCGTTCCTTCTTTTGTTATGATCAGTTGCAAAAAGTTCAAAATATTTTTTCCATATAATTTACTGGCATCCGATGGTAACGTTGCCTGCAGGTTGGAATTACCTACGATGCTTACTCCGTTATATACGATGGTTTCATTATTTTTTGTAACGGGTGTATTACCGCCCGTTGCAGCAGCGATATCAATGATCACCGAACCATTACGCATGGCATTGATCATCTCTTCCGTAATTAATATCGGAGCTTTCTTACCTGGTATCTGTGCTGTTGTAATAACAATATCAGCCTTAGCAATACTCTCAGCAATCTTTGCTTTCTGACGTTGTAAAAATTCTTCGCTTTGCTCCACCGCATAACCACCAGCTTTGCTGGCGTCGGCTGCACCTTCTACTTCCACGAATTTCCCACCAAGACTCATCACTTCTTCTTTCACGGCGGGTCTTGTATCAAATACTTCTACTACGGCGCCTAATCTTTTTGCTGTAGCAATAGCCTGCAGTCCTGCAACACCTGCTCCTAATATCAACACTTTTGCCGGAGCTATACTGCCTGCGGCTGTCATGAACATAGGAAAATATCTTCCATATAAATTAGCAGCTTCCAAAACGGCTTTGTATCCTGCTATATTCGCTTGTGAACTCAGAACATCCATCGATTGAGCACGGGTAGTTCGGGGCAGCATGTCGAGAGAAAAAGTAGTGATGCCTTTTGAAGCCCACTCTTTCATTGTATCGCCATTAAATAAAGGTTGATAAACGCCTATTGCGATGACCGCTGACCGTTGACCGATGACCGTTGATACGGGTCGATGAATAGTTAGTATTATATCTGCCGAAGAAGCGATTGTATTTGTATTGGTGATCTTTGCCCCTGCTTTTTCATAATCCGCATTGCTGCAAAATGCTTTTTCCCCGGCACCGCTTTCTACTAATACTGTAATTCCTTTTTTGGTGAGTGTGGCTACGGCTTCCGCCAGCAGCGATACACGGGTTTCAGGATGCGGTTCTTTTAACAGGCCTATCGTCATGAAGAATAGTCTATTTACAAATATAATGATGGATCGGGGCCGAAGATATTAAAAATTTGATAGCCAGCTTTGGTAATTCTACTCAGCGTCCCTTGCGACGCTCCGTTTATCGTTCTGTTCTTCACTCAGCAAATGCATCGCATCCGATAAGTTTGGTCTAACACTTTAAAAATTTCACGCAACGACGCAGCGGCGCAACGAATATAAAACAATTTAAACTCTTCCCTTGCTGCGTCTTTGCGTCGCCGCGTGCTGATTAAAAACGTACCGAAAAATGTTGCTTTTCTTTGAATTCCTGCCTGAATAAAACGATGCCGATAAAGAAAAGATCGATGGTGCAACGGACAGATGAATGTTGCTTTATTGTTTCCCAGGCTTGTTCCATCTCTTTGCTCCAATGAATATCATCAAAAATTAATATTGAATCATTGTTTGTTACAGGCAAAAGCTGGTTAAAATATTTTTCCGTTGGCTCACGACGATGATTGCCATCTATGAATGCAAAGTCAATAGAAGACAGTCCGGAGATGACAGATGACAGTGTTTGATCGAAATTACCTTCTTTAAGAAAAACGTTTTGAAGTTTTAAAGTTTTAAAGTTTTGACGAGCCGTTTCAGCAATGGCGGCTGCACCTTCCATTGTAATTAATTTTGTGCCTGGCTTTGCTAATGCTAAATAAGAAGTAGTAATACCTAAAGAAGTGCCTATTTCTAAAATAGTCTGAGGCTGATAATGTTTCACCATTCTATAAATCAACTGTCCAAACTTTGCAGGCTTTGCGGCATTTTTTGCAATGGAACTTATTGTCCGTTGATTGGTTTTATCTATTGTTGAACCGGCGCCAAAATCTTCGATCTTTAATACCGTTTGATCTTTTATTAATTGTTTTCTCAGATCTTCTACTTGCTGATATGCAGGATATTTTGTTTTATCTTTCAGGACTTTCGTTATAAACTCAAAAACAATTGTCGAATGCA
>CAMLEX010000010.1 GCA_946479055.1 uncultured Bacteroidota bacterium
CCGGTTATGGTCAAAAACCTACCCGCCTAGCCATCAGTCTACCTACACAGTTGGGTTTTTCCAAGCCGGAACTTTTCATTGATGAAGATTACGGCTACCTGGAAGTCTACAGCAACAATCCCGAAGTAAAGTGGGAGAAAAAATTGTGGGATGTGCAACAGGATCGCTTTGTGGAAAAACAAAACGACCATCCCCGCAAATGGGGACAGCACCTTGTAATTATTGATATATCGGCAGGACTAAAAGAGGATGATTATATCCAATTGAATTGGGGCGACCTGGGAAGGGGCTACGGAAAAGGAACGCAGGCTACTGTACTATGCCATAAGGAAGATTATTTACAATTTATATGGGTAAGGTATTTCGAGGATCAAGCTAAGGGAGTTCCGGATATGGAAAGAGATATAACTATCTCCAACTTTCATCACCGGCCCGTTCCCGATGCTGAAACAAAAATTCCCATACGCATATTGTCAAAGCCTTTGTACAGGTGGCGCCTGTTAAGAAAAACCACAGGCGCCATGCTTGTACCCATTGATATCTATGGTAATGTTACCCCTGTCCAAGCATTCAAGAAAGAAATAGATTGTAAGGAAACTTTTCATAACAAAAAAAACGGAGTTTACCAGTATAGCAATTGCAATGTGGTAATTCAAAGTAAAAAGCATCCGCTGACAAGGGCGGCAGGTGTGGTCAATGTATTCGAAGGGCACAATATTTACTTTGGAGATATGCATAACCATTCGGCCTATTCTAATGACTGCATTGAAGAATCAAGGAGTGAGATGAAGCCTTACGATATGCAGGTCTTTGCAAAAGAAAGAGCTGGTCTTGATTTTTATGCTACCAGTGAGCACCATCAGCCCTGGGATTCTCCCCGCGACCAGATAATGAAATATGTTTGGGATGAAACGATTGAAGCAATAATAAAAAATGATAAGCCCGGTGAGTTTTTAGTATTTCCGGGATTTGAGTTTCGCTGTGACAGGGGTGATACTGTTTTATTCTTTAATTATTTACCGGAGTATAAAGAAATCAGCAGGCCTGAATGGACGGATATAAGAAAAGTATGGGATGGATTGAAAGGGAAAGATTATATCAGCCATCCTCATTTTCACAATCCCGGAAAGTTGCGTGAAAATGAATGGTGGGTTTGTCCTCATGAAAATGTAGAGCCTATCATTGAAATATTTTCCTGTCACCGCAGTTTTGAACGCTTTGATGTTTTTGAACAAGGACGTTCTTTGGTAAAGCATCACCGAAAAGACAGGAACGGAGAATTTTTTTTGAAGAATAATATCAAATATGGTTTTGTAGCTAACTCTGATTCACATTATGGTCATCCGGGCATGCAGGGATTAGCCGCGGTATATTCAAAATCTTTGGATAAACAATCTATTCTTGAAGCCTACCGAAGAAGACATGTATATGGGCTTTCGGGTGATCGCATCCGGCTGTTGTTTACCGGCAATGGAAAATTGATGGGTTCGGAAATAACAAATACACCTGTGAAAGAATTTTTGATTGATGTGGTGGCTGAAAACAAACTCAAAAAAATTGAATTATTTAAAAACGGCGAATTGTTTCAACGGTTTGTGCCGGATGGTGATTTGATCTTTAAAAAGGAATTTAAAATTGAAGACCCACAGCCTTCCAACTGGTATGTAAGAGCTACACAGGAAAATAATCAAATGGCATGGTCAAGTGCAGTATGGTACGAATAATATTTTTAAGAGAATGTATAATATGAATATTACAGGACGCATAGCGGTTATTACCGGGGCCGGAAGTGGTATTGGGAAAAGTATTGCCATCACTTTCGCCGATGCAGGGGCAAAGGTTGTCATACTGGACAAGAATGCAGAGGCTGGTAAATCAGTAACCAATGAAATCAATAGCAATAATGGAAGTGCCGAAAGCTACTGTTGTGATATGGCTGATTGGGAACAGGTGAAGCAGACCATGACCGAAATACATAAAGAACACCACTCCATTGATATATTAGTCAACAATGCAGGAATTTCTCATATTGGAACACTGAATACAACTTCATCCGAAGATTTTCAAAGATTGTTCGATATAAACGTCAAGGGAGTATTTCATGGAATGAAAGCTGTAGTTCCTTATATGGTTGCTGCTAATAAAGGGGTAATACTGAACATGGCATCGGTAGCCGCATCTGTGGCATTGGCAGACAGGTTTGCCTATTCCATGACCAAAGCTGCAGTGTTGAACATGACGTTAACAACTGCTAAAGATTACCTGGAGCATAATATCAGGTGTGTTTCTGTATCTCCTGGCCGGGTGCATACTCCTTTTGTTGATGACTATCTCGCAAAAAATTATCCGGGCAATGAGACAGAGATGTTTGAAAAGCTATCGAAAACTCAGCCTATTGGCAGAATGGGAAAGCCTGAGGAGATCGCCAACCTTGTTCTTTTTTTATGTTCAGATAAAGCCGCCTTTATAACCGGAACAGACTATCCTGTCGATGGAGGTTTTATTAAACTTAATACATAGCAGTATAAACGAATTTGGAGAAAATTTTTCAGGATCTATTTTAAATGTGAATTGTAAACATGAACAACATCAAACTATTTTTTAAACATTTTTCATTTCTTGTAATTGCCTTAGTGGGTTATTCCTGTAATGAAAATGAAAACAAGAAGGAGAATAATGTAGCAAAGATTGAGCTTGAATCTAAAGCCGACCTGGATAAATTTCAGAACCAGTTCTATTTAGGCTCACATTTATGCCGTGAACCCATGCCCCCAATGGATGAACTAAAAAAGGACATGGAAACACTAAAAAAAAATGGATTTAACCTGATAAAACTTCAGGAACAGTGGGCTGTTAATGAACCCGAAGAAGGTAAGTATGATTTTTCCAAATATGAAGAGCTCATAGCTTATGCAAAAAAACTAGGTATGTATGTGTACCTGGGATTAACCATGGAGCAGGCACCTGCATGGCTTTATAAAAAATATCCAGAGTGCAGGATGGTTGGTATTGATGGCGTACCGATTGTTTATGAAGCTGAGGCCCCCATGCCGGCAGATGGTAAACCCGGGCCTTGCTTTGACCACCCGGGTGCAAAGGCAGCTCAAAAAAAGTTTATACAAACATTGGTGCAAACACTCGGCAAATATGACAATGTATTGGTGTGGAATACCTGGCAGGAAGTAGGGTACTGGCCCGAAAGAATGGTAGGACAGAAAGTGTGTTATTGCGAAAACACAATGAATGCTTTCCGTAGCTGGCTTAAAGAAAAATACAGTTCACTTGAAAATCTGAATAAACAATGGAATACCAATTATGCCAAATGGGAATATATAAGCCCCAGCCGGAATTATAAGCAACGTATTGGCATACCTCAGAATGTCAATTGGGATTATTTCATGGATAATATAAAAATTTCCAATACGCTAAAAGAAAGAGCAGCCGCTATCCGCGAAGCAGATGAATTGAACCGGCCCGTGTTTTGTCATTTAGGGGAATGGAATTATGGATCAGGAAAGGATTGGACCTATGCACGTTCACAGGATTTTTTAGGCTCCTCCTCATATCCTGCATCCAATTGGGGTGAATTCAATGAATGGGATGACGCCAATATAAAAAACGCAAATAAACTAAACAAGTATGAAGCACAATTGGATGAGGTCTGGCGTATGCTTGCACTTAGGTTTGATTACCTGCGATCCTGTAACGTGCAGGGTCACCCGGTTTGGGCAGCAGAGTTTCAGGGTGGGCCCGCATCTACAGGATTTCATAAAGGCAGGATCCCGTCTGCGGACGATATGAGACGATGGATGTTCACGGCGATTGGATCGGGGGTGAATACAATTTCATTTTGGGTAACCCGTGCGGAAATTATGGCTGCAGAGACCAATGGGTTTAGTTTGCTTGACAGCGAAGGTGATAGTACCGAACGTTTAAGTGAAGCTTCACGGATTGGAAAAGCATTGATCAAACATGCAGATATTTTCGGTAAGCCCTCCTGGGCCGGATCTAAGGTTGCCATTTTCGTAAATGAAGATAATTTTCAGTTTTGCGTCAACATGCCGAGGGCTGTTGAGAATCTTGAATTTTCAACAAGAGGCTGGCACCGGCTGCTTTGGGATGCAGGTATCCCGGTTGATTTTATTGAGGCTTCCGCATTAAATGAGATTGACCTTAACCAATACAATGCGATCATCATGCCTTTCCCTGTTTCTATTTCTGACAGCATTGCAAACAAACTCTCAGGTTACGTAGCCAAAGGTGGTAATCTTATCAGTGAAGCAGGAGTGGCACGGTTTAATGAAAACGCATATAGCAACAGAGGCGAAATATCCAAAGCGGCAAGCGAGTTGTTTGGAGTAAAACAAACTGGTTTTACACTGGTTCGTGAACCAGGCAATGAAAAAAGGTGGTCACCCTATGACAGAACATGGGGAGAATTTTTAGAGGCGACAATGCTGACCGGGAAAAATGAATTGGAAGGCTTAAAGACGCCGGCTAATCTGTATGTTCAAACGTACAATACTACTGACAGTAAACCTTGTTTATATCATAATGAAAAAATAGCTGGTACAGTAAGAAATTATGGAAAGGGAAAGGCATGGTTGTTCGGTACTTATATTGGTCATAATGGTACAGCCTACCGAAACGAAAATACTCCGGAGTTTGTGAAATCACTGATGAAAAAATGCAATGTTTTAACGACACATGAAGGAAAGCTGCTGGTAAGAAAAAGAATAATTAAGGGCAAGGAAGCCTGGATAATTACCAATCCGACAGGCCAAAAAGTTACAGAACAAATAAACTCAGTGGAATGGAAAAATGCGACAACCCTGTTTGAGGAACCAATTGAAATAAAGAACAATACCATTATAGTTTCACTGGAAAGCCTTGATGTGGCGATTATATTGTTTCATTAGCATGAATCGTAATTTTTATTCGTGTTTCGGTTAATACAGTATTACATTTTGGTAATACCTCATTTTTTCGCCAATGAGCAAAAGAGGAGATTGCAGGTGTTATTACATGAGCTACAGAGCGAATATATAAGGGATGTTCAAATGACAATAAAATATAGAACAATGGTTACAGGTTGGCCCAACATCCATATATAAACCCTGGAGCATGTATAATCCTGCATTATTTAAAATTAAGATTTGATGTATCTAACAATTGTAAAAATGAAAACTAAAAATTTGAAAAAGTTTGTTTCTGTAGTATACGGTTTACCGCTTGGACTGTTGCTTTTTTTTAGCCTGGAGAGTTGTTCCCAATCATCAGTCTTGCCCATCATTTTAAAAGGAAAAAACTATGATATAGCACTCGAGCCGGCGTCGTTTTCTGTTGTGATGAAAACTAAAAATGGTCATGGTGCTTATGCCTCCAAAACTCAGGAAAAGTCTGCAGTAACTAACCTGCAGGTAAAAGATAATGGTGCCAGTTGGGAGTTTCCCGATAAAAATATCCGTGTAACATTGGAATTGAAAGATGAATACCTGGACGTTGACATCTATTCAGACAAAGTAAACAGTTTTACATGGCCAACTATTTCTGATGATCCGGTTTCTTACATGTTGCCATGGCACCAGGGTAAGTATATCCCCGCCCGTGATCCGAAGTGGATTGAGTTTTGTAATTACGCCGGAGATATGACAGGTGCGGTGGACTTGTCCATGCAATTTATGGGGGTTAATTACAAGGATTTTGCATTAGTGTTTATTATAAAAAATATGTTTAATAATGAACTTCAATTAAAAGGGTCCGGTTCCCTGGGTTTGAACTTCACTCATGAATTTCCAGCGACCGTAAAGGAAAAAAAATACGGTTTCCGGATATACATAACAAAGAACGACCCTGTAACTATCGCTAAAACATATAAAGATTATATGGTGGAGAATGGCAGCTTTTTAACGTTAGAACAAAAGGCTGAAAAAAATCCTAATATCAGGAAGCTTTATGGCGCTCCTTTTATTTACCTATGGGGCAATGAATTTGTTGTAAAAGAAAATGTGAAAAACTGGAATGAATTCGTAAAGTTCTTTGCGGCCTCTATTAATAGTTCAAAGCCGAATGTTTCAAATCGAATACTGCAATTAAATAAAAATAGCGAAGCCTATAACGAACTGAATAAAATATGTAAGGAATATAAAAACACCGAAGCTGTTAGCAAATACACGAAGAACCTTTTCACAGCAGCTTTGAACCTTGCTATGGAATCGAGGGATTTTTATGATGCGGGTTTGTGGAATGAAACAGCGATGGATCCTGCAATCAAAGCGTACATAAGAAAAGGAGTAGCCACCCTGACCCAAATGGAACTGTATGACCTGAACAAAAATCTCTTTTATTTGGCCTATAAAAATTATGTTGAGCCTGTTTCAGAATGGGGCAATGGCACTTCATCGTTTGTATTGAATAAATTACAGGAGATGGGCATTAAAAAAGCATGGTTGGGTCTTGAATCTTTTCAGCCGGCCTATATGCACCCCGAATTTCTTGAGTTGGCCAACGATAAAGGTTACCTGATGGGCACTTATGATTCTTATCATAGCATCCATGCGCCTGGAAAAGAACAATGGGAAACAGCAAAATTTACAGATACTACGTTGTTTTATACTTCGGCAATCATTAATAAAGATGGCAGCGTTAATAAAGGTTTCCAGGGCGTCGGAAGAAAACTAAATCCAACGCTGTCATTACCATCGGTAAAAGAAAGGATAGATAATCTTTTGGACAATGGGTTTAAATTCAATTCATGGTTCATTGATTGCGATGCCACAGGTGAAATATTTGACGATTATGCCAAAAGCCGTATGACAACTCAATCTCAGGATGTAGAGGCAAGATTGCAACGTATGGAATGGATCAGAGATGCAAAACAAATGGTTATCGGGTCAGAGGGAGGAAATGATTTTGCGGCAACAACCATCGCTTTTGCTCACGCCTTGTGTTCACCGGGGTTTCATTGGAGCGATCTTGACTGGAGGACAAATAAAGAATCCAAATATTATTTCGGCCCCTATTTTTCTCCTGACGGAGGAGTGCCCATTCATATGACTAAGCAGGTTCCTATTAAAGAGATATATCATTATGTTTATTATGATTGCAGATTTAACCTGCCATTATTTCAACTGGTGTATAACAACTCGGTTATTGTTTCTCATCATTGGGGACATGGCTCTCTTAAAATGATTGATGAGGTCAGGAATAATAAATTAAGAGAAATTCTCTACAATTTTCCTCCCTTATATAATTTGGATAGAAATGAAATTACAAGACATGAAAAAACAATTGCCAGCCATCTGAAAGTTTTTGCTAAAACGCATGCAAAAGCAATAAGATCAGCAATGACTGATTTCGGATACCTGACCAAGGACAAACTCGTCCAGAGAACACGTTTTGGAAATATATTGGACATCATCGCGAATTTCAGTGATAAAGCCTATAAGCACGAGTCGGATATGATTCCCGCCATGTCACTATTAATTATTTACAAGGACGAGAATAAAAAAGAAATTTATACACCGGTTCAATAGCATATAAATACAGGAGACGTCATTAATGTACAGTGGTTTCTTTAAAAATAATGAAATGAAAAGTGCCGTGTTTGTTTATTGTTTAATAGTCTTTTTTAGTGTAAAGGCTTCGGGACAACAGATCAGCCCTGCTTATCCCGTTCTTAAACATTACGATCAGGACCACTTAAGTAAAATCGCCATGCCTATCGGTGGCATTGGAACAGGCACCATCTCTTTGGGTGGAAGAGGAGATCTTCGCTTGTGGGAAATAATGAATGTGCCAGGGAAAGAAGATCCGACAAGTCTCAATAAAAATGATCTGGGAAGTATTTCGCCAGTCTTTTGTTTGTATACTAAAAGCGGTAACGATAAGCCAATAACTAAGTCACTGACGGGGCCTTTGGAATATTATGAATATGAACACATGATTGGGACGCCGGTAAAAAATCACGGATTACCCAGATTCCGTCACGCCAGTTTTGATGCAGCTTATCCGTTTGGTCAAGTAAATCTTACTGACGAGAATGTTCCGGTGGATGTTAGAATAAAGGCATTTAATCCACTGATACCAGGTGATGCAGATGCAAGTGGTATACCAATAGCTGTGCTTCGGTTTGTCTTAACCAATAAGACTTCAAAAGTGGTGTCAGCTTCTGTTTGCGGAGTGATGGATAATTTTATTGGTATTAATGGGGAAAAACTAAAAACGGATGGAATAGGAGAACTCCGTTCATATGGAGCGAATAAGAATAGGAATGAATTCAGGCGCGATGCTGCTATATCCGGAATTTTTATGTATTCCGACAGTGTTGATAAGCAAAATGCTGCCCGGGGTACAATAGCTTTAAGTACTGAGAATAATAACCGTATTAGCTATAAAACTTCAGTTTCTTCTCTCGATCCCATGTCAGGAACCGGGATTTTGTCTTTTTGGGATGACTTTAGTGATGATGGAATATTAACCAATATTTACTACGATCAGCCCGATAAACCTACTGCTGCACTTGCCTCTTATGTTGAAATTCCTCCTCATGGCAGCAGAGAAATCTCATTTTACATTACGTGGTGTTTTCCGAACCTGTATGGATGGTCAAAAACTATTGTAGGCAATTATTATGCAACCCGCTATACCGATGCCTGGGATGTTATGGATAAGACTTATTCCGTTCTTCCCATACTTGAAAAGAAAACCCTGTCATTTGTTCAGGCATTTTTAAGAAGTGATATGCCTGAGCAGGTAAAAGAAGCTGCACTTTTTAATATTAGTACACTGCGATCTCAAACCGTTTTCCGGATTGCAGACGGTAAAATGTTTGGATGGGAAGGTGTATTTAACAGGCAGGGTGCAGGTTTTGGATCATGCACCCATGTCTGGAATTATGAACAGGCAACAGCTTTCCTGTTTGGCGATCTGGCTAAAACTATGCGGGATGTGGAATTTGGTTACTCAACGGATACCAGTGGCAAAATGAGTTTCAGAACTACATTACCATTGAATAACTCCAGGAAATTTTCCTTTGCTGCTGCAGATGGGCAAATGGGTGCCATCATGAAAATGTACCGTGAATGGCAACTTTCTGGCGATCACAATTTCTTAAGAAATCATTGGGCAGCGGTTAAGAAAGCATTGTCCTTTGCCTGGATTCCACATGGCTGGGATAGTGACCGGGATGGAGTGATGGAGGGTTGCCAACACAATACAATGGATGTTGAATATTATGGTCCTAATCCCCAAATGCAATTCTGGTACCTGGGAGCTTTAAAGGCCGCCGAGGCTATGGCAATTTATGTTGGTGACAAATCCTTTGCAACTGAATGTGCCAGCATTTTTTCTTCAGGGAGCAAATGGACCGACCGGAATCTATTCAACGGAGAATATTATATCCAACAAATTCGTCCTCCGGGTAAAATTGAAAATGTGCATCCTGACCTTGTCGTTGGAATGGGTAGCAAAAATTTTTCTGATCCCGAATTCCAGTTGGGAAAAGGCTGCCTGGTCGATCAGCTTGTCGGCCAGTATATGGCTCATGTATGTGGATTGGGTTATCTGGCAGATTCAGCTAATATCCGCACTACACTAAAAAGCATCATGAAGTATAATTATAAGAATGCGATGTTCGATCATTTTAATAACCTAAGGTCTTTTGTATTTGATGGAGAGTCCGCATTACTGATGGCTTACTATCCATCTGATCGTCCAGCCTTTCCTTTTCCTTATTTTAATGAAGTAATGACGGGGTTTGAATATGTCGCGGCTATAGGAATGCTTTATGAAGAACAGACAGATGATGGTCTGTTGTGTATAAAAAACATCCGCGATCGCTTTGACGGACGTAAAAGAAATCCATTTGATGAGATTGAGTGGGGACATCATTATGCAAGGGCAATGGCAAGTTGGGGAGCCGTGCTTGCAATAAGCGGGTTTCATTATTCTGCAGTAACAGCCGGAATGTCTTTTTCTGAAAAACCAGGAAACTGGTTTTGGAGTAACGGATATTCATGGGGCACTGTTAAAATTTCAGAACAGGAAAATAATTATACAGTCACCCTTGAAGTATTAAAAGGCAAACTTCGACTTAAAGAATTTAAAGTAGGCAAAAAATCAAAGGTTTTTAACAGCGGTATAAATGTACAAGAAGACAAACCAATACATTTTTTGGTAAGAAAATAACGAGGGTGGAATGGTGCCTGGAATTTAATTGAATACTAATTATATGAATATTGATTTTCAAAATAAAATAGTGGTAATTACCGGTAGTGCATCCGGAATTGGGATGGTTACAGCGCAAATGATGATTGCCAGCAATGCCCATGTCGTTTTGATTGATATAAATGAGAAAGGAAAGGCAGTGGCGGAATCATGCGGCGAAAATGCATTTTTTATACGTTGTGATGTATCAAAAAGTGCTTCTGTAGAAGCTGCTTTCAAACTGATTGAAGATAAATTCGGTAGGGTAGATGTGCTGGTAAATAATGCCGGCATACAATCATATGGCAGCGTTACGGAAACAAGCGAAGAGAGCTGGGATAAAACCATCAATGTGAATTTGAAAAGCATTTTCCTGTGCTCAAAATATGCTATCCCTTTAATGCTGAAACAAACTGCGCCGGTCATTATTAATGTAGCAAGTGTAAAAAGTTTTGTATGCCAGGATAAAGAAGCAGCTTATGTGGCAAGTAAGTCCGCTATCACCGGTCTTACGCAAAGTATTGCAGCAGACTATGGACCCATTTTACGCTGTGTAGCTGTATGCCCCGGAGCTGTGCGTACACCTTTATTAGTAGATGAATTGGATAAAGCTGCGGATAAAGCAGCGTTGCTCAGGGAAACAGAGAACATTCATCTCTTAAAACGGATTGCAGAACCCGAGGAAATCGCAAATTTCATTTTATTTCTCGCGAGCGAAAAAGCAAGTTTCGCTACCGGGCAATCTTACCGCGTGGATGGAGGCATTGGCGTGAGGATAGAAGGAACCTGATTTGTAATGATAGTGATGAATAAATATAATGTAGAGTTGTTTGCTGACCAGTCATTGCAGTGCGGTGAAGGCCCGGTTTGGCATCCCAAGGCTAAATGTCTTTTCTGGACGGATAGTGTTGGGGATGAAATATTTTATGCGAGCGACAAGGATTCTCATAGCCGAGTCTTTTCGAAAGGAGTTCATGCTGCTTCTTTAACCCTGCATGCACAGGGTGGATTAATGCTTTGCGGTCGGGAAGGTTTTTATCATCTTTCAAACGAAGGTAAGCTGCGGATGGTTTGTAATAGATGTGATGATGTAGCTGTAACCAATGTAAATGACATCATTGCTGATCCTTTAGGTCGTGTATTTGGCGGACAAGAAGTTTTTAGCGAGAACGAAGAATATAAAACCGGTTACCTGTTTCGTGTAGATACAAACGGTCAGCCAAAGATTGTTGAAGAAGGTTTACATCTTTCAAACGGCATGGGATTCAGTCCTTCGTTAGATAAATTTTATTTAGTTGACAGCATACCCAGGAATATATACGAATATGATTATGATATACACACCGGTGATATTTCCAACAAAAAGGTTCTCATAACATTAAACAGAGATGATGGATTGCCGGATGGTATGACGGTAGATAGTGAAGGTTTTATTTGGGTGGCCCGTTGGTTCGGAAATGGTCTTTCACGATATGACCCCGATGGAAAGCTTGAGCGAAAAATAGAAATACCGGCGGCGCAAACCAGTTCATTGATTTTTGGTGGCAATGATTACAACGAAATTTTTGTTACCACGGCTGCGGTGCAATGGGAAACATCGCTGGCGCCACGGCACCACAATTTTGCTTCACCTCGTGGTGGTGCTGTATATCGCATAGTTCAGGACATTCAGGGCAAACCCGAATATCCGGCACGAGTATAAATTAGAATAATATTTAAACAGAAAAATTTTTACACATGAAGATAACAGACATTGAATGTAAAATTTTAGTGATACCGGACCTCAAAGAAAACGCAACATCTTCTTCACAGGATGACCTGGTGGTGATCGTTCATACAGACGAGGGAATTGCTGGTATTGGAGAAACGGATACAGGTCCCTGGTTAGCCAAGGCAGCTATTGAAGCCCCGGGTAGCCATTCCATGGCAATGGGTATGAAAGAATTGCTGATTGGCATGGATCCTTTCGATACTAGCGCAATTTGGGAAAAGCTTTATACCTATACCTGTATGAGTGGCAGGCGGGGCGCTGTTATTTGTGCAATAGGAGCAATTGATATGGCTCTTTGGGATATTAAAGGAAAAGCATTGGGGCTACCGATTTATAAACTATTGGGAGGTGCCCATAAAGATCATATTGTTCCTTATGCATCGTTACAACCGTACGGTAAAACGGTAAAAGAATATGGCGAATCATTAGTGGCCTGGGCAAAGAAAGCAAAGGCTTATGGTTATACCGCAGGTAAAATGGAATGCACATTAGGAGGCCCTTACAATCATACCGGATTAAAAGGTACGGACGAAGACATGACGGAGATTATTACCGCGTGCCGTGAGGCTGTTGGCCCTGATTTTAAGATGATGGTAGATGTTCAGTATTTATGGTTCGATGCAAAGTCAGCATTACGTACCATCAGGAAATGGGAGGATCTTGATATTTATTTTTTAGAAACTCCTTTACAAATAGATAACCTGGAAGGTTATGCCATACTTGCACGGGAAGCGCCGATGCGGATTGCTGCAGGTGAATGGCAGAATACCCGGTTCGAATTTATAGATCTGATGGATAAAGGGAAAGTGGATGTGGCACAACCGGATGTGGGACGGGTTGGCGGTCTTACGGAAGCTATGCGTGTATGTCAACTGGCCCAGGACAGAGGAAGACTTATCGTGCCTCATTGCTGGAAAACAGGAATAGGGATCGCAGCTTCAGCGCATTTGGCTATGGCTACTCCCAATTGCCCAATGATAGAATTTTTGCCCGCTGAAATGTGTGATTCTGCCTTAAGGGTGGAACTGGTTGATGATCCTCTTACAATGGAAAACGGGGTCTTAAAATTAAATGGTAAACCGGGGCTGGGAATTGAACTAAATACTGATGCCATTGAAAAATATGAAGTTAAAAGCGACCAGCCAGCAAGGATTGGGTTCTATAGCTGAGGAAGAAATTTTTCTTTTAAAAAATTCCAACGGAATAGAAGTGATGATCGCCAACTATGGAGCGATTATCACGTCTGTAAAAATTCCTGACCGCAACGGTGTTTTTGAAAATATAGTGTTGGGATTTGACAACATGGCTGATTACAGAACAGAAAATTATTTAAAAGAAAATCCTTACCTGGGCGCCATTGTTGGCCGCAATGCCAACGTTATCCGTGATGGGAAGTTCTTCATTGACGGAGTTGAATACCTGTTGAATAAAAATTTTGGAATACATAACCTGCATGGTGGAGTGAAAGGATTTGATAAAGTTTTTTGGAACAGCACCTGCTATGAGCCAGATGAAGATACCGTTTTGAAATTATCCTATACGAGTAAGGACGGTGAAGAAGGATTCCCGGGTAATGTGGAAGTTTCAGTGGTTTATATGCTAACGGATGCAAATGAACTCCTCATCAGGTACCAGGCTTCGGCTGATAAAAAGACGATTATAAATTTAACCCAACACAGCTATTTTAATTTAAAAGGCGAAGGTAAAGGTGATATTCTTGATCATGAACTAACTATTCATGCCAGTTCATTTGTTGAATTTGATAAAGACCTGGTGCCCACAGGAAAAATAAAAACGGTAAAAAACACAGCTTTGGATTTCAGTGAGCCGAAACTTATCGGACACCATATACATGAAGACGATGATCAACTGAAGTACGGTGAAGGGTATGATGTGACCTATGTTGTGAATGATTCAAACGGGATGGACGCTTTATTGGCGGCCTCAGTTTATCATCAACAATCGGGTCGTCTCATGGAAGTGTTTACTACATTACCTGGTATACATTTATATACCGGGAATAGTTTGAATGAAAAGATTAAAAAGGGATATTCTCCCCGGTCAGGGTTTTGTTTAGAGTCGCAATATTTTCCTGATGCACCCAATAATCCACATTTCCCTTCAACAGTGTTTGATGCAGGCGAAACCTATGATCACACAACAATTTTTAAATTTTCGGTTAAGTAGTAATAAAAAATAATAATAAAAGCATGGAAACAGCCATCCTGGTAAATAAAAGATCGACAAGCAGTGTCTTGTATGTGGCTGTCATTTCAATTGTAGCCGCCATCGGAGGATTTCTGTTTGGGTTTGATACGGCTGTTATTTCCGGGGCTTTGAGTGCATTGATAAAATATTTCCAGTTGGAAAATAGCCCCGTGCTCCAGGGCTGGTTAGTAAGCTCAATAATTTTGGGGAGTGTTTTTGGCGCCGCATTATCGGGATGGCTTACAGACAAGTTTGGACGCAAAAATATTTTAATAGTAACAGCTTTTCTTTTTTTAGTTTCAGCTATAGGTTCTTCTCTCGCCTCTTCTTTTACAATCTTCATTATTTTCCGGTTTATGGGTGGCCTCGCAGTAGGTATTGCAGCCATGGTTGTGCCCTTATATATTTCTGAAGTATCTCCGCCACAAATTCGTGGCCGCATGGTGAGCATGTATCAGTTTGCTGTTACGTTCGGTGTGTTAGCAGCCTATTTTTCCAATGATTACTTAAGAAAACTGGCCATTGAAGTTAATGCCACTCCAAAGCCAGACAGCTTTGTGCACTGGATGTTGAGCGAAATATGGCGTGCCATGTTAGGTTCTGAAATTTTGCCTTCTCTGCTTTTTTTGATCTTGCTTTTTTTCGTACCAGAAAGTCCCAGGTTCCTGATGATGCGGGGATTTGAAAAAAGAGCCAGGCATATTCTCTTGCGGGTAAGCGGTGAAGCGGTTGCCCATCGGGAAATAATTGAAATAAGAGAGGCATTATTAAAGGAAACAGGATCAGTAAAAGAGATGTTTATGCCAGGCTTGCGAAAAGCTACTTTCATTGCTTTATTTTTATCTATTGTATCGCAATTCAGTGGCATCGATATTATCCTGCACTATGGGCCCGTTATCCTGGAAAGGGCTGGTTTTACATTTGGCAATTCACTTTACGGGCAAATTATATTCGGTGTGGTATTGGTGGCATTTACTGTACTGGCCATGTGGAAGGTAGATACCATGGGCCGAAGGATATTGCTTATCATTGGTAATGCAGGTGTATTTATTTCTTTGCTTGTAATGGGTTATTTGTTTGCATCACCAGCACCATCACAAACAGCATTAATTGTAGCGGTTTCTTTTTTTATTGCCAGCTTTGCCTTTTCGCTTGGCCCTATTCCATGGATTATCATGTCAGAAATATTCCCGACAAAAATCAGGGGTCGTGCTATGGCCATAGCCACACTTGTTTTGTTTGCCGCCAATTGGCTCATCGCTCAGCTATTTCCGTTAATGAGTAAAATTCTTGGGGAACATGGAACATTTTGGTTGCTAGCTGTGCTTACTATTCCGACTTTCTTTTTTGCCTGGAAAGTTTTACCGGAAACAAAAGGAAAAAGCCTTGAAGAGCTGGAAACTTTATGGAGGCCATAATGTGGCTTAGCGTTTACTCTGATAAAACAATACGAGAAATGAAAATGAAAAAAATATCGTGGCTGGGATCCGGAGTTTTACTCATAGCTGTATTTATTGCTGTGGTAATCATGCTGACCAGGTTTACAAAAATAGAGGTGACGACAAATTCCTATCCTGATTCAGGTAAAGCGATTCACAATGACAATGCAGGGCTTGCATCAACACCGCCCATGGGATGGAATAGCTGGAATTGGTTTGGGAAAAAGAATATTAATGAAAAATTAGTGTTTGAAGTAATTGATGCCATACACAATGAAGGCTTGCAGGAGGCCGGGTACAATCATGTTGTAGTTGACGGGGGTTGGCGTGATACTAAACTTGGACCTAAAGGAGAGTTATTACCCCATCCGGATAAGTTTCCTCACGGTATGAAAATACTGGCAGATTATGCGCATTCAAAGGGATTAAAATTCGGAGTACATACTGTTCCAGGCACGCACGACTGCATTGGCGACAAAGTGGGTGGGTATGGGTATGAAGAAGTACAACTAAAACAGTTTATTGATTGGGGGATTGATTTTATAAAACTGGATCTATGCCGGTTTTCAGGGGAGTGGAATGAAAAATTAATAAAAGATACTTATACCAGATGGAGCAGTCTTATCAAAAAAAACGACGCCAATATTATTTTAAGTATCAGCGCCTATAAATTCCGGGATTGGTATCCTGCAGTGGGACAAATGGGACGCACCACTGAAGACATAAGTACAATTGCAGGTGGAATGTCGGGGTGCACCGCGGTTTTTGATGATAGTATTCCTAAAGAAAAAAATACATGGGGCTTATTAAGTGTTATGCAAGTAGCCGAAGAAAATAATAAATGGGCCAAATACGCCGGACCCGGATACTGGAATGATCCGGATATGATAGTCACCGGTGAACAGGGCCTTTCTGTTGAAGAGCAAAAAGCCCATTTCGCATTGTGGTGTATTATGTCTGCTCCGCTTATGCTGGGCAACGACCCTAGAAACATGACACAGGTAGAAAAAAATATAATCCTTAACAAAGACTGCATCAAGATTGATCAGGACCCAACTGAACAGGGCAAACGGGTAAAAGTAAATGGCAAAACTGAAATCTGGGCAAAGCGACTGCAAAATGATAAAATAGCTGTTTTGCTTTTAAACAGGGATAAACAAGAAACTAAAAAGATAACGTTGCATTATTCTGATATAGGCATAACAGGTAAAGCAAGAATCAAAGATGTTTATTCAGGGAAAGATCTTGGTTATTTTACCGGATCGTTTACTGGATCAATAAATCCACGATCAGGTTTATTTATAATTCTTGATTTGAAAAATTGAAACGGTTTCCAGGAAATTTTTTGAGTGGCAACATTTGTTGTTGAGTAAAAATTAATTCATGCAATTTTTAGTATACCTTATATCAATATCTGCTTTACTGTTGATGACAGCATGTAACAATAATTCAGCGGTCGGTAAACAGCGGAATGATACCGCTGCTATAGAATCTCATGAAGTAAATGTATTGCCAGCGGTAACAGCATTTCAGGATACGATTGATGGTAAAAAAACAAACCTTTTCGTACTAAAGAACAACAGCATTGCAGTTGCCGTTACCAATTATGGTGCAAGGGTAGTAAGCCTTCTCGTTCCTGATAAGGAAGGAAAATTGGTTGATGTTGTATTGGGCTTTGATAATCTTGCTTCCTATACTGCTGGCCCTAATAATTATTTTGGAGCAGTTGTTGGACGTTA
>CAMLEX010000011.1 GCA_946479055.1 uncultured Bacteroidota bacterium
CCTGGTGGATGAAGAATTGAGTGATAACGTTGAGATAAAATAAATCTTCCTCCCTTGTGGAAGGGAAAAAATAATTTTTCTTTTTTTTATTTTCCCCGTCTTGCTTTTAGCCTGGCGGGGTTTTTTATTGGGCCATGTTTTTGTCTTTAGTTAATTTGCTTCCCTGATCATCTAAAAATCTCATTAATTTTTATTCAGCTAATTCTTCATGCTACAAAAGCTATCGATACATAACTATGCGATCATTGATAAACTGGAAATTGATTTTTCTGAAAAATTGAATATCATCACCGGCGAAACAGGTGCCGGCAAATCCATCATTGTGGGAGCATTAGGATTGATATTAGGAGAAAGAGCCGATTCAACCGTGCTGGTGAACAAAGAAAAAAAATGCATTGTAGAGGGAACTTTCCGTGCAGACAATAAGGAAGGGGTAAAAGTTTTTTTAAAGGAAAATGAACTGGATGCAGAAGAAGAACTGGTACTGCGCAGGGAAATAGGAACAAACGGGAAGTCAAGAGCTTTTATCAACGATACCCCCGTTAATCTTTCACAGTTGCAGCAGGTAAGTTCTTTGCTCGTTGATCTCCATCTTCAGTTTGATACATTAGAATTAGGCGAAAGCGATTTTCAACGTGAAGTACTGGATGCTTTGGCAGGAAACATACCGATGCTTAATGAATACCAGGTTGTTTTCAGACAATGGCAGCTGGTAAAAAAAGAATGTGATGAGCTGAAAAATCAAAAGCAGCAGTTTGACAAGGTAGCAGACTATAATCAATTTCAATATAAAGAACTGGAAGAAGCGGGGTTTAAAGAAAATGAGCTGGAAGATATTGATGCCGAATTGAAGATGCTGAATAATGCCGAAGGGATCAAAGGAGCATTGAACAAAGTGTATTTTGAATTGCAGGAAAGTGAAAGTCCGTTGGTTCAGCAAATTAAAAGTTTATCAAATCAGCTGAATACATATCAATCTTTGCATCATGCCTTGCCTGTAGTGTCGCAGCGATTACAATCTATACAAATAGAACTGCAGGATGTAGCGGATGAAGTTGGGCGTATCAGCGATCATGTGAATTATGATCCCGAAAAGATTGAACAACTAAGTGAGCGGCTTTCTAATGGATATAAATTATTAAAGAAGCACGGGGTACAAACTACCAATGAATTGTTGTTGATACAACAGCAATTGGAAGAAAAACTACAAGCTGTTTTGAATATCGATGAAGCCATTCAGCAAAAAGAAAAAGAAAGCAACCGCTTAACGGAAGAGGCTGCAAAGCTGGCGAAGAAAATTTCCGAGGCCCGCCAAAAGCAAATAAAACCGTTGGAAGATAAAGTAAACAAATTATTGGTGCAGGTAGGTATGCCTAATGCGAAGTTGAAAGTTGACAATAAATGCGAAACGCAATTAAATCAATATGGCATTGATAAGATTGAATTTTTATTTGACGCCAATAAGAGCGGGCAATTTCAGCCTGTTCGCAAAGTAGCCAGTGGCGGGGAGCTTAGTCGGTTGATGCTTTGTATAAAATCATTGGTGGCACGATCTATTGATCTGCCCACGATGATCTTTGATGAAATTGATACAGGCATATCAGGTGAGGCTGCAAAACAAGTGGGAATAATTCTGAAAGAACTTGCTTTGAAAAGGCAGGTGATCTGTATTACGCATCAGCCACAGATAGCTGGCAAAGCCGATGTTCATTTCTTCGTTTATAAAGAGATTGTAAAGGATGTGGTAAAAACAAATATCCGCCAGCTAACCAACGAAGAAAGAATTACTACTATAGCTAAAATGCTGAGTGGCGAAAAACCAACAGCTGCCGCATTAGAAAATGCAAGGGAAATGGTGAGGAATTAAATTACGATCAGATACTTTCCAATGGTTGAATAACACCTGCTTAAAGTGAAGCTTCATGTCAACGGTTTATAAGTTGTTACTTTTCTTAATCATTTTTGCTTCCATGCTGATAGCAGGTTATTCATCCTTCCATCACCTGAATAAAAAAATAAAGGAAAGCGAAACAGGCTGGGAAATATTTGGATATTCACTTTTGCTGATACTGATTAATACAGCTTTGTTTTTTGGAGGATTGTTTGTTCTCATTAAAAGCTATGCCTTTCTTGTTGATGCTGAGTAATCATTTATTGCTATTTTTACCCGCATTTAAAATTTATTAAAATCAATTCTATGGCTTATAATTTATTAAAAGGGAAAAGAGGGATCATAACGGGTGCATTGGACGCTAATTCCATTGCCTGGAAAGTGGCGGAAAAAGCACATGAGGAAGGGGCTACATTTGTATTGACTAATGCGCCAATCGCCATGCGTATGGGCGAAATAAAAAAACTGGCTGAAGCTACCGGTTCAGAGATCATTCCTGCTGATGCCACCAATGTGGAAGATCTGACAACCTTATTTACCAAATCACAGGAAGTACTTGGGGGAAAAATTGATTTTGTATTGCATTCTATTGGTATGAGTGTTAACATTCGGAAAAATATTGCATACACAGAATCTAACTATGATTATTTTATGAAAGGCATTGATGTATCAGCTATGTCTTTGCACAAGATGCTAAGCGTAGCCAGGAAGCTGGATGCGATCAACGAATGGGGCAGTGTAGTAGCACTTACTTATATGGCGGCACAACGTACGTATCCTTTTTATACGGATATGGCTGATATCAAAGCGATGCTGGAATCTATTGCCCGCAGTTTTGGTTATCATTATGGAGTGGAGAAAAAAGTCCGGATCAATACAGTTTCACAATCACCTACCAAAACAACAGCGGGAACAGGTATTAAAGGGTTTGGTGATTTTTATGATTATGCCAATGCGATCGCACCTTTAGGAAATGCGACCGCGGAAGATTGTGCAAATTATTGCATTACTTTATTCTCTGATCTGACCCGGATGGTAACCATGCAAAACCTGTTTCATGATGGGGGATATTCTACTACTGGCGTTAGTACGATTGTGATGGAAAAACTTGGAGTAGAATAAAAATTACGAATCAAAATAATTAAGAAAGCCTCCGATTTGGAGGCTTCACTTTTTATATTTTATAGCGCATGGTTAAGCAACCCGCAGTTTGCTCTAATATTCGTCTTCATTAAACAGGAAGTCTTCCTGTGTAGGGTAGTCGGGCCAGATGTCTTCAATAGTTTCGTATACATCTTGTCCTTCGTCTTCCAGTTCCTGCAGGTTTTCCACCACCTCAAGAGGTGCCCCGGAACGAATCGAATAATCAATCAATTCATCTTTTGTAGCAGGCCAGGGAGCATCTTCCAGGTATGAGGCCAATTCTAATGTCCAAAACATATTCGAAAGGTTTAATTTATTAAAAATCCGGGTTTTGAGGGTTGATTAATATCCCTAATTTTCCGCAAATGTAACGGTATTAACGAATTTTCCAAATCCTAGTTGTTCAAAGGGTGTTGAATAATTTCTTAAACCTGGAATGCCGGGGCAATACTGTTTTGCCGGGAGCCCTGTTTTTATGGATATTTGATTAATTTAAAAGGATTTAAAATTATGATCTCAGGCAAGAATATTCATAAAAAGTATGGCGTAGTTGAGGTGTTGAAAGGAGTCGACATTGAAATCAAGAAGGGGGAAATAGCTTCTATTGTTGGCCCCTCCGGATCAGGGAAAAGTACATTGCTTCATATATTGGGTACTTTGGATAAGGGAGATATTGGAACTATCAGCATGAATAACGTACTGATTAATTCTCTCAATGGGAAAAAACTGGCAGCATTCAGAAATAAACATATTGGTTTTGTTTTCCAGTTTCACCACCTGCTACCAGAATTTACGGCAGTGGAAAATGTTTGTATCCCCGGTTGGTTGGCTAGTAGAAAAAAAGGGGAGGTTAAAGAAGAAGCAGAACGATTGCTTACTATGCTGGGACTTTCGCATCGGATGGAAAATAAGCCGAATCAATTATCAGGCGGAGAACAGCAAAGAGTGGCAGTTGCCCGGGCATTGATCAATAGGCCAGATATTATAATGGCAGATGAGCCGACAGGTAATCTTGATTCGGTGAATGCAAAAGAATTGCATCAGCTATTTTTTGACCTGCGCAAACAATTCAATCAAACATTTTTAATCGTTACCCACAACGAGGAGCTTGCACAGCTAAGTGACAGGGTTTTGAATATGAAAGATGGAAAAATCGTGTAAAGTACGAAATACGAACTACGAAGTACTTAAGTCTGTAGTCACACTATCGTATTTTACAATTCGCAGTACGCAGCTTGTATTTTGTACGCAGGATTATATTCTTGGTTTCCAGGGAAGTTCTGCTATGTTGAGCAAATGACCTGCATACCGGGCTAAAACAAATAAATAATCACTGAGGCGGTTCAGGTACTTGATGATGATTGGTTCTACTTCATTTTGCTCTGCTTCGAGACGTACACAACAGCGTTCCGCTCTTCTGCAAATACAACGGCTGATATGTATATGAGAGACAGTGATATGACCACCCGGTAAAATAAATGACTTCATAGGTGGAAGTGTTTCATTCATCGTATCTATTTCTTTTTCCAATAATGTTATATCTTCTTCTTTCAGGTCCGGAATTTTCATTTTTGTTTCTTTCTCCGGATCGCAGGCAAGGGCGGCTCCAATGGTAAATAATCTGTCCTGTACTTCCTGTAGAACAGTATTACTTTTTTTGTCAGTTAAAAGATCTTTACATAAACCTATATACGAGTTTAATTCATCTACTGTTCCATAAGCTTCTATACGCAAATGTGCTTTTGAAACTTTTGTGCCACCAATCAAAGAGGTGGTTCCTTTGTCGCCGGTTTTAGTGTAGATCTTCATTGCCATATAAAATTAATAATGAATTATTGGGAAACAAATTTCAGCAATTGAGGATTGAGCAGAAGATTAGTTAATCAAAAGTTTGGCAATCACCGATGGGCATAAACTCCCACTTTTTCATTTTTATTATCGTTTTCAATAACACCATCACGAAGTCTAATGATCCGGTGAGCATGATTAGCGATATCTTCTTCGTGGGTAACCAATACAATTGTATTTCCACCGGAATGGATTGTATTGAATATCTCCATGATCTCGTAAGATGTTTTAGTATCAAGATTTCCTGTTGGCTCATCGGCTAAAATGATAGCCGGATCATTGACCAATGCCCTGGCTATAGCTACCCGCTGCGATTGACCGCCACTCAGTTCATTGGGCCGGTGATGGCTGCGATCAGAAAGATTGACCATGTCTAAAACATGCAATGCTTTTTCATTGCGTTGCTTTTTACTTATACCTGCATATACTAAAGGCAATGCCACATTTTCCAAAGCAGTTAGCCGGGGAAGCAGGTTAAATTGTTGGAATACAAAACCGATTTCTTTATTACGTATTTCAGCCAGTGAATTGTCTTCCATTTTGCTGACGTCCTGCTGGTTCAGAATATATTTACCTGCGGTAGGCGTATCCAAACAACCAAGAATATTCATTAAGGTGCTCTTGCCCGAACCGGAAGGCCCCATCAATGCTACATATTCGTTTTTATAAATATCAAGAGACACTCCTTTTAGTACTTCCAGCACATTTTTGCCCATGAAGTAATTTTTACGGATCTTTTCGAGATGAATGATTAAACTCATAGTCAGAAGTCAGAGATTAGAAGCCTGAGGTCTGATTTCTGACCTCTGATTTCTGACCTCATTTTTTTATCACCTTAGGTACTTTAAAAAATTGTTCGTCATGCGAGGGAGCATTCTTCAACGCTTCCGAACGGCTCACTGATCCTTTTATTTCATCTTCCCTCAAAACATTTACCTCATCACTCATATGGAGTAAAGGTTCAACACCGTCCAGGTCCAGTTCATTCAGTTTTTCTACAAAAACGATCATGCGCTGCAGGTCGGTTTTAATCTCCTTCTTTTCCGCCTCATCAAATTTTAACCGTGCCAGATGGGCCAGTTTATCTATCATTGCGTCATTTACTTCCATCTGACAAATATAGCCATAGTTTAAATTTATGTTTTTTGATTTTGGTTTATAGTTATCTTAAAAACCGTAAATGCTGACCGCTAACCGGTAACAGGCAACAGGAAACGTCCACCGAAAACCACGAACTTCTTTTTATCTTCGCCGCCTTATGGAAAAGAGGAAAGAAATAGTAATGAGTGGCATCCGCCCCACCGGTTTTTTACATCTCGGTAATTATTTCGGGGCATTGCGTAATTATGTACGGATGCAGGAGGAATATGATTGTTATTTTATGGTGGCCGACTGGCATTCGCTGACTACTCATCCTGATACAAAAGAACTGCGCAGCAGCGTGCTGCGGGTGTTGGCAGAAAATATCGCATCTGGTCTCGATCCGGAAAAAGCGGCGTTATACCTGCAAAGCAGTGTGCCTGAGATAGCTGAATTATACCTGATGCTGAATATGCTGGCCTACCAGGGGGAGCTCGAAAAAACAACAACATTTAAAGATAAAGTAAGATTGCAGCCGGGAAATGTGAATGCAGGACTCCTTACTTACCCTGTTTTAATGGCGGCTGATATCCTTATTCACCGCGCCAAATATGTACCGGTGGGAAAAGACCAGGAACAACATCTGGAAATGGCCCGCAATTATGTGCAGCGGTTCAATCATCGTTACAGCGAAGTATTTCCCGAGCCTGAGGCATTCAATTTTGGTGAAAGTTTGCTGAAAGTACCTAGCCTGGATGGTACCGGCAAAATGAGCAAAAGCGAAAACCAATTAGCTACATTATACCTGGCTGACGATGATGAACTGATCAGGAAGAAAGTAATGAAAGCTAAAACCGATAGTGGTCCTGTGGAACTGAATTCGCAAAAGCCGGATTATATTGAAAATATCTTTCTGTTAATGAAACTGGTAAGTGCAGAAGATGTATTGAAAAAATTTGATGCTGATTTTAATAACTGTACTATCCGCTATGGCGATATGAAAAAACAGCTGGGAGAGGATATGATAAAGTTCATAGCTCCCATACGTGAAAAAGCGGAAAATATATACAGGGACGAAAAGTACCTGGAGCAGGTGATAGAAATGGGTGCGGAAAAAGCACGAAAAAGCGCCGGGGCTACTATACGGCTGGTTAAGGAAGTAATGGGCATGAAATATTTTTAAAAAAGAAAGATCGTCGCCCCTAAATCCAAAAAGAAGGGTTATTTTGAACAATCGGAATTTGGAATTTTAATACTGGAATTTTTTAGAGGATTATGGCAAAAACAAAGAAACCAAAACACATTGCAGTAGCAGGTAATATTGGGGCAGGTAAAACTACATTGACTGAAATGTTGAGTAAGCATTATAAGTGGATACCGAATTTTGAAGACGTTGATCATAATCCTTACCTGATGGATTTTTATGAGGATATGCCCCGCTGGAGTTTTAACCTGCAGATATATTTTCTTAACAGCCGCTTACAGCAACTGGTAGAAATTCAAAAAGGCACTGAGACAGTAATACAGGACAGAACTATTTATGAAGATGCCAACATCTTTGCACCCAACCTGCATGAAATGGGCCTGATGAGCAAAAGGGATTTTGATAATTACTTTCATTTTTTTCAGACATTAAAAACCTTAGTACAACCACCTGATCTTTTGATCTATCTGAATGCTTCTGTTCCTACCCTGGTAGGGCAGATACAAAAACGGGGAAGGGAATATGAAGAGAATATCCGCCTGGATTATCTGAAGCGCCTCAATGAATATTATAATAAATGGATCGATTCTTATAAAGAAGGTCAACTCTTGATAATAGATGTAGACAAAAATAAATTTGCGGAAAAAGAGGAAGATCTTGGCGAGATCATCACAAAAGTAGATGCGCAGTTGTATGGATTATTTTAACTGTTTTTAGCAAATCTATGTGGTGCAAAAAAGGTAAATTGTGAATATGAAATGAGCCACGATGATGTCTATCACCAAGGGGGATGATTATTGGCGAATTCCATTTGGCAAAAAACAATAAGAAATAGACAAATGAAAGCAATAGTTGTATTTATATTCATCCTTTTGACCTTCTCAGCAAAGTCCCAGTCATTAAAGGAAGCTCTGTATAGTGGTAAATTAAAAGCCGATACCGGGGCCGTGATAAGGAAAGGTGATAGTTTGAAGATCAAAGAAAATATGGCTCAAAAGATTGTAGATGATTCGGTGGCGGTGGCTCAAAAGGTTATAGCTGATTCAATCAACAAGGTAGTAGCTGATTCTATAAAGAAAGAGGCAATAGAAGTAGCAAAAAAGGAAGCGATGGATGTTGCAAAGGCAAAGGCTATTGCGGAAGGTAAGGATACAACAACAATTGACACAACAGCAATTATAAATGCAATAAATACAGGCACTTTTCCTGCAGAAAAAACTATTCCCTCAGATAATAATAAAATTTGGAAAACTTTTATTGATAGTGTTACTACTGTTATAAAATCGGAAGTAATCACTTCCAACAAATTAAAAAAAGGAGCTTATTCTGTGCTGATAGAATATGAAATCAAGCCTGATGGTCAAATCGACGTTAACAGCGTTGCAGCCGATCCACAAAATTCTTTTTTAGAGGGGCAAATCAAAGTAAGGTTAACACTGGATGCGCCGAAGCTAAACCCGGTCATGGGTGCGAATGGAAAACCGAGAACAGTAGCTAAAAAACAATTATTGAGTTTTGTGAAGTAGATGAATATGAGGGATACATAATGATAAAAGAAAAATCTCATATTAATTTGTGAGATTTTTTTATAGCAATCAATTTTAACTGATTATAGTCTGCGAATGCCTTGTATTCAATCAGCATCTGATCAATCTTCTTCAGCCAATCAGCCTGTTTATCTTTATTAATGCTATGATTAGTTTCTTTATCATAGTCATTCTGCATCTCTTCTTTTTCCGTTGTAACGGTTATGTATATTTTTTTCAGATCATCTTTAAATTTATTCTTGTTGAATTTGTATTCCCTCATTTTCTTATTCAGCTTGCGGGCAAATATTTCAGCAATATCGAAATGTCCCTGTTCATGCGTCAGTATATAAGCTGTCTTATGTAAACCCCAGGATTTGGTTCTTGAAAAACTGCAGGTGATCTTGTAATCAAAACCTGTATTGTTGAAATTGTATTCAATACCAAGATAAGTAGCAGTGGATGCCGCAGCATCCGTATCAGTTTTTGCCTGGCCTTTATAATCGGCCCAGGTTAATTTTTTGTCCTGGCTCCAGCTAATAAGTTCTTCATCTTTTGTTTGGCCAAAGGAAGCGTATGCTAATGATAGTAGAAGGAGGGTAAGTAGCTTTTGCATCATGATAACTAAAACGGCAAGCAGGAACAAAAAGTTGCAACTAAAAACTAAAGAAGTTCATAAAAAAACTCCCCCAAAATATTATCCGGGGAGTTTTTTTAAGCAATCGTCGAGATCCTAGACTTTTGGTGCAGCGGCCAGAACTTCTGCTGTCACCCCATCCTGATATTTTTCAAAGTTTTTAATAAATAAGCCAGCCAGGTATTTAGCCTTTTCATCATAAGCAGCCTTATCTGTCCAGGTATTTCGTGGATTTAATATATCTGCCGGAACATTGGGACATTCCCTGGGAATGGCCATTCCAAATACCGGGTGCATTTCAAATTCTGCATTATTCAATTTTCCCTCCAATGCAGCAGTAATCATGGCACGGGTATATTTTAGTTTCATACGGTTGCCAATACCATATGGACCACCTGTCCAGCCGGTATTGATCATCCATACATTTACTTTATGTTCCTGCATCTTTTGTCCCAGCATCTCAGCATATTTCCCGGGATGCAAGGGTAAAAACGGAGCTCCAAAACATGCACTGAAAGTGGATTTTGGTTCAGTGACACCGGCTTCAGTTCCTGCCACCTTTGCGGTATAGCCCGAAATAAATTGATACATGGCTTGCCCGGGTGTCAGTTTGGAAACAGGAGGCAATACTCCAAACGCATCGCAGGTTAAAAAGAAAAGGTTCTTGGGTAAACCACCGATGGATGGTTCCAATGCATTGCTGATAAAATCCAATGGATAAGAAACCCGTGTATTCTCCGTTATAGAAGCATCATCAAAGTTGATCTTGTTAGTGCCTGGGAAAAAATTAATATTTTCCACCAAAGCACCGGGTCTTATGGCATTAAAAATTTCTGGTTCTTTTTCTTCTGTCAGGTTGATGGTTTTAGCATAACAACCACCTTCAAAATTGAAGATATTGTCACTTGTCCATCCGTGTTCGTCATCACCAATTAGTTTACGGTCAGGATCGGCACTTAATGTTGTTTTACCTGTTCCGCTCAATCCAAAAAATATGGCGGTATCCCCTTCATCACCCATATTGGCACTGCAATGCATACTCAATACATTTTTTTCATGAGGAAGAATGTAATTAAGTATGGTGAAAATGCCTTTCTTCGTTTCGCCTGTGTATCCTGTACCGGCAATCAGTATCATTTTATGTTTGAAAGAAACAATAGCAGCATTATGTTGCCTGGTACCGCATTCAACAGGATCCAATTTTAATTCAGGTGCAGAAAGAATCTGCCAATCGGGTATGAAAGTTTCCAATTCTTCTTCTGTAGGACGCAAAAACATATTATGAACAAACAGATTGTTCGAGGGCTTTTCATTGATCACACGGATATTCACTTTATAGCGAGGATCAGCACAGGCATAACAGTCCCGAACCCATAGTTCCGGCAGGGTTTCAAACCAGGCAATCATTTTTTTATGAACGATGTCAAAATATCTTTGATCAATAGGTAGATTAAAGTCATTCCAGTGTACGGAATCTGCGGTTGTCTTGTCTTTTACAATGAATTTGTCTTTGGGCGAACGGCCGGTAAACTCTCCGGTACGGATCACAAGGGCGCCGGTGTCACTCAGGACTCCATCACCAAGTCGTAACGTGTCCTGTACTAATTCTTCGGGTGATAACTGGTAGTGAATGTTTTCAGTGTTTTTGATGCCCAACTTCAGTAAATTCTTCGGGATTGTAATGACAGGAATAGACATAGCGCAATCGTGTTTGTTTAGATACAAAAATAACACAGAAAATATCGTAAATACAAACGCATGTTCGTGTGACACATTGAACCTAATTCAGCCTTAGCTAACTTAATTTTATAGAATTTCGAGTATTGACGCTTTTTTTTGAAAAAAATTAAAAATGGCTACCGTTTATTTAATGAAAAATGATTTTCAATAGTTTCTCAAAATATTAGGTCTTGCTGATTGTTCAGCAGTCTCTTTATCTTTAGCGCTTAAAGCCTGGAAATGAAAAATTTGCCTCTTAACCCGGAATTATTTGTTCAGAACAGGGAACGTTTCGTCAAAATGATGAAAAAAAATTCTATCGCCATCATCGTAAGTAATGATGAAGCACCCAGTAATGGCGATGCTATTTACCGGTTCAAACAAAACAGTGATCTCTATTGGTTAAGTGGTATTACACAGGAAGACAGTATGGTCATATTATTTCCGGATAATCCTGATGCTAAATACAGGGAAGTACTGGTCCTGGTCCGGCCTAATGAATTAAAGGAAAAATGGGATGGAAAAAGATTAAGAGCCGGCGAAGCAAAGGAGATGAGCGGTTTTCAAACTGTTGTATGGCTGGATGCATTGGAAGGTTTATTACAACCGTGGATACACCTTGCAGATAATATTTATCTCGACACGAATGAAAATGACCGGAAAGCAAGTTTATTAAAAACCAGGGATTATCGCTTTGTTGAAGAAATGAGGTCTCGTTACCCATTGCACAATTTTGAAAGGGCCGCAAAAATCTTTAAAGAAATTCGTGCTGTTAAAACGGGATTGGAAGTAGAAGTGCTGCAACGGGCTATTGATATTACTGACAATACGTTTCGCCGTTTGTTGAAATTTATCAAACCCGGCGTGATGGAATATGAAATAGAGGCTGAGATCGTTCATTCTTTTCTTAGCCAAAGAGCCACAGGTGAGGCATATGGAAGCATAATAGCAAGTGGAGACAGGGCAAGGACATTGCATTATGTTTCCAACAACCAGGAATGCAAAGATGGAGAACTCATATTAATGGATTTTGGTGCTGAATATGGCGGTTATAATGCTGACCTGACAAGATCCGTCCCTGTAAATGGAAAATTTACTAAAAGACAAAAAACAGTGTACAATGCATGTTTGCATTTGCATGAGTATGCTAAAAGCATATTAAAACCGGGCATCAGTATTATTGATTATACCGACAAATTTGGAGAAGAGGCCACACAACAATTTTTAAACATCGGCTTGTTGAAAAAAGCAGATATAAAAAATGAAGATGCTGAAAACAGGGCTTACCGGAAATATTTATATCATGGTATCTCTCACCACCTCGGGTTAGATGTACATGACCTGGGAACAAGAACTGAACCCATCAAAGCAGGGATGGTATTTACTGTTGAGCCGGGAATTTATATCGAAGAAGAGCAAATGGGGATACGCATAGAAAACAATGTATGGATAACAAAAAACGGTAATAAGGATCTGATGAAGAATATTCCTATTACTGCTGAAGAGATCGAGACCTTAATGAAAAAATAAAATTTATCTTTCCGGCATGAAGCAAATCCCTAACCTCTTCACCTTACTCAATCTTGTTTTTGGTTGTATCGCTATCGTGTGTATCCTGCAAACAGGACAAGCAATCGTTTACATTGATCCCAATGGTTTTACCTCCTTAGATCTTCCGGAAAGAATTGCGATAGCTTCCTTCTTCATTTTTGCTGCCGCTTTAGTTGATTTTCTGGATGGATTTATAGCAAGACTCTTTAACGCCAGTTCTGAAATGGGTAAACAGTTGGATTCGCTGGCGGATGTAGTGAGTTTTGGCGTAGCTCCGGGTCTGATCATTTATCAAATGCTTCGGCTCAGTTTTGCTAAAGAAACAGAAGGATTGGACGCTTCTGTTGCTGCATTATTACCGGCATTTCTTATTCCTTGCGCCGGAGCATGGCGGCTGGCTAAATTCAATATTGATGCTACACAGCAATATTCGTTCAAAGGTGTTCCTATACCGGCTGCGGGTATTACTATTGCTTCATTTCCCCTTATTGTTCACTACCAGCAATTCAATTTGCAGGAGACATTGTTTAATAAATGGATACTCTATGGAATAATACTATTACTTAGCTATCTCATGGTTAGCAATATTCCTTTGCTGAGCCTGAAGTTTAAAGACATGAGTTTGAAAAATAATATGCCCAAATATATAATAGCTGCCATAGCTATTATTGCAGCTATTGTTTTAAAATGGGTAGCTATTCCGGTAGTATTCATCGCTTACGTTATTGTATCTTTGGCCTTCAAAAATAAAATCGCATGACATTCACGGTTCAGATTAAAGTAATGCCGTTAAAAGAATTATTAGATCCACAGGGAAAAGCCGTTTTGGGCGGCCTTGAAAATCTTGGCCTTGGCGGAGTAGAAGATGTAAGGGTAGGTAAGAATATTACACTTCGTATAAATGCTGATTCTGCCGAAAAAGCAAAGCAAATAGCTGAAGAAGCCAGTAAAAAACTGTTATCAAATCCAGTGATGGAATATTTTGAAGTAAGTGTTAATTGATAATAAAAAGTACGAGGTACGAAGTACAAAGTACGAACTAAAGACTCTTTCGTATTTTGTATCCCGTACTTCGTAGTTTGGATTTCTTACTTCGTATTTCATACTTCGTACTTAAAATGCTCTATCTTGTTCCCACTCCTATAGGCAATCTCAAGGACATTACTCTTCGTGCAATAGAAGTACTGAAGGAGGTAGATGTTATTCTTGCTGAAGATACCAGAACCACTTCTCATTTGCTGAATCATTACCAGATCACAAAACCACTTTCTCCCTATCATCAGCATAACGAGCATAAAATTGTTCAGCATCTTGTAAGCCAATTGCTGGAAGGAAAAAAAATGGCGGTAGTAACTGATGCCGGTACACCTGGTATTTCTGATCCTGCATTTTTATTGGTAAGAGAATGTGTGAAAGCGGGTGTTAAAGTAGAATGTTTGCCCGGTGCCACAGCGTTTGTTCCTGCCCTGGTAAACAGTGGTATTCCCACAAACCGGTTTGTCTTTGAAGGGTTTTTGCCTTTGAAGAAAGGAAGACAAACGTTGCTGAAGCAATTGGCGGAAGAGGAGAGAACCATGATATTTTATGAATCGCCTATGCGATTAGTAAAAACATTGGAAGAATTTGCTATTTATTTTGGGGCTGAAAGAATATGTTCTGTAAGCCGTGAGATTACTAAAATGTTTGAGGAGAATAAGAGAGGGACATTAACAGAAATTGCCGGTTATTTTAAGGAAAAAACGGTAAAAGGAGAAATAGTAATAGTTGTAGCCGGAAAAGACAAATGATAATTTAAACCTAAAAAACCGACTGGCGTGGTTTTGAAATAATATTGGTGACAACTTTGTATTTCAAAATAAAAAAAAACAGATGAAAAAAAGAGTAGTATCACTGGCTGTTTGTTTAACTTTTATTTGCGGCATTGCTTTTTCACAGATCCGTGAAATTCCAAAAGCGGTTGAAGAAACTTTCGCTAATCAATACAAAGGCGCATCCGATATTGATTTTAAAGATCAGTTGGTAAGAGTGGATGTACATTTTATGTTGGATGGTGAAAGCATGATCGCTTCGTATACAAATAAAGGATTGTGGAAGGAAACACAAAAACAATGGAATTTTGATAAATTACCGGAAGAGGTAAAAGCCGGGTTTGAAAAAAGTAAATATGCAGACCGGGAGGTTGACGATGTAATAGTGTTGTATCTGCCAGGAGGTTTGGAACAATATCGGCTGAGGGCGAAAAAAAATGATGTTGAAAAAAAGTACCTGTATTTTAATCCCAAGGGCAGGCTACTTAGAGAAACTGTGACTTTATAATTATTTTCAAAAAAATGCAAAGAACTTCCTTCCGGGAGTTCTTTGCATTTTAAATAAGATACCGGCGATCATAATCAATTTTTATATAAGCCCTGTTTTCGGATATTTACTTTTATATTAAAAAATAGTAAAGGCATGATTAGAAAATTCTTCTTTTCTATCATTGGACTGATGATAGTGATTATTTCTTTTTCGCAGCCAAACCGCTGGCAGCAAAAAGTGAAGTATGTGATGGATATTGATATGAATGTTGAAACAAACCAGTTTACAGGTAAACAAAAATTGGAATACTGGAATAACTCGCCGGACACATTGAACAAAGTATTTTATCATCTTTATTTCAATGCTTTTCAGCCAGGAAGCATGATGGATAACCGCAGCCGCAGGCAGGGAACAATCCAGGTGGGGAGAGGAGCTGATTGGGATCCACGGGTTAAAGATCGTATTCAGCACTTGAAGCCTGATGAAATAGGATATCAAAAGATCCTTTCATTAAAAATGAATGGTCGTCAGCAAAAATTTGAAGTACTGGAAACAATACTTGAAGTAAAACTGGATAAGCCGATTTTGCCAAAAACAAAAGTGGTATTCGATATGGCATTTGAAGCACAGGTGCCTTTACAAATTCGTCGTAGCGGCCGGGATAATCCTACTACAAAAGTTCGCTATTCCATGAGTCAGTGGTATCCCAAATTGTGTGAGTATGATTACGAAGGTTGGCACCCTACGCCTTATGTGGCTCGTGAGTTTTATGGTGTTTGGGGCGATTTTGATGTAAATATTTCAATAGATAAAAATTATATACTCGGTGGCACAGGTTACTTACAAAATGCCAACCAGGTTGGTTATGGATATGAAGAAGTCGGTACGAAACCTGTAAGGCCTGCAGGTAACAAACTAACATGGAAATTTACCGCACCTAATGTGCATGATTTTATGTGGGCTGCCGATCCTGAATTCAAACATGTTACAAGGAAAGTAAAAAAAGATCTTACTCTTCACCTATTATACAAAACTTCCGTCACAGACGCGGCAACATGGGAAAAAATATTGGATGATGCAGAAAAAGCGTTGCCTTTTATCGAAAAAACATTTGGCCCTTATACTTATAAACAATATTCGTTTATACATGGCGGCGATGGTGGCATGGAATATCCAATGGCTACCTTACTGGCAAGCCCAGGGGCCTGGTTACATGAATGGATGCATAATTGGTACCAGGGTATTCTTGCAACGAATGAATCATTATATGCCTGGATGGATGAAGGATTTACCAGTTATGCAGATGCAAGAGTAACCGCCTTTCTCAAAAACGAACAGAGTGAATTTGCTCAGTCCGGTAGTTACAAAAGTTATTTTTCTTTGGTAAAAAGTGATAAGGAAGAACCTTTGACCACACATGCGGATCACTTCAATACAAACGGTGCTTATTCTGCCGCAGCCTATTCCAAAGGTGCCGTATTTATGGAACAGTTGGGCTATATCACTGGTGCAGATACAAGGGACAAAATTTTACTGGAGTATTATAAGCAATGGAAATTCAAACATCCCAATACCGCCGATTTTATCCGCTTGTCGGAAAAAATAAGTGATATTAAATTGGATTGGTATAAAGAGTATTGGGTTAATTCTACCAAGACCATTGATTATGCTTTCGATAGTTTGTGGGAAGAAGCTGGTAAGACAAGAATACGCTTAAAAAAAATAGGCTTAATGCCAATGCCGGTTGATCTTCAACTAACATTTAAAGATGGTAGTAGTGAAATGCATTATGTTCCACTTGACTTGATGTATGGAACTAAACCCACTGAAAATTCAACTACAAGAAAAGTATATCCGGCCTGGAAATGGACAAACGAAACGTATGTTATAGAAAGTGAGAAGAGACTCGGAGATATTTCTATTGCTGAAATAGATCCATCTCAACGAATGGCGGATGTAGAAAGGCAAAATAACAAGATCAAATTGTAAGATTGATTTTTGGTTTAAAACTAAAAAACCATCCGGTACGGGTGGTTTTTAATTTGATTAGGCCCTTTTATGATCACAGAATAGGAATAAGGTAGGTTATGGTCAATGGGTGAATACTCTGAGCTTAATTGCAGTACGAAACTACGGGCATTCATTTATCCGGCATATACCCTTTTTGTGGTATTTTTTGACCGGTTATCGTCCAAAAAACCGGTTAACAGCCTCAATCCGGTTAGTTACATGTAATTTTTCGTATATATGATACACATGTTT
>CAMLEX010000012.1 GCA_946479055.1 uncultured Bacteroidota bacterium
GAGATCTGTGGTAGTGACTGGAGTTCAGACGTGTGCTCTTCCGATCTTCGCAGGCATTTTGGCAACATCTTCACCAGAAACTGAAGCAATAGATCCTGTAAGATCACGTTTCCGCTGGGTACCGTAACCTACTACAATCACCTGGTCCATTACTTTTGTAGAAGTAATCAGGGCAACAGTTATTTCCGTTTTTCCACCCAAAGCTATTTCCTGTGCATCATAGCCAACCGAAGAAATAACTAAAGTCACATTCGCATCAGGGGCGGTCAAAGAAAAATTTCCTTCATTATTTGTCGTAGTTCCTATCGAGGTACCTTTTACTACTACCGATACCCCTGACAAGGGAGCTCCCCCTTCGCCAGTCACTTTACCATTTATTACCACGTCGGGAACATTAGCTTTTACATTTGGATATTCCTTTATGACTATAAGATTATTTTCCATCAACTGGTATAGCAATCTTGTGTTTCCAAGAACAATATTCAATACCTCTGTCAATGCCGCATTCTTTACATTAACAGATACTTTTTCCCGGATCTCATCCAGGTTATCATTATAAAGAAACCGGTAATTAGTTTGCTTTTCAATGGAACGAAGCACGTCTTCTATAGCTGTCTTTTTTACCCTCAAATTGATCTTTTCCTGTCCGAAACCGTTGGCAGAAACGTTGAGGGTAAAAAACAGTGTTAGCAGGGCAGTCAATTTCATAATGAGCAGCCATTTTGATAGCAACGGTTTTTTTGTGACCGTTAAAAAACATTTCATATTTTTAGCAGATTAGGGGTTAAACAATCCAACTGTGACAGGTTGATTTATTAAGTTTAGCCATCTTTTTTATACGGGGAATGCGCCAACATTCTCCGTTTTTTTACCTCACCCCAACCCTCTCCAAAGGAAAGGGAGGAGATGGAATTTATTGAGATGAACTAACCGATATTTCATGATTTTCTATTTTATAATTGAATAAAGGAACTGCTACGTGAAGTGCTTTAAATGCCTGATCAACATTTTCCTTCTCAAACGACCCATTAAAATTTAAGTTCTTTACTTTCTCGTCTGTAAAAACAATGGTCACATTATACCATCTTTCCAGCTTATGCGCTAATTCTTCAAAGCTGTCTCCGCGGAATTCGAGACGGCTATAAAGCCATGCTGTTTCAAACCTTTCGCTTTCCTTTTTGGTGCTGTCGATATGAGTAATGATGAAGCTTGCGGGTATTGGTTTTGCTAAAGGTGTCTTTTCTTCAGACAACTTTTCTTCTTCCTTAGCTGCTTGTTTTGGAAGAATGAGTTTTTCATTTGGCTTTAATTGTATGGATTTTTCTTTACTATCGTCCTTGCGTGAAACCTGCACCAGACCCCGATATAATGTTGTCTCTACTGTTTTATCTTCCGGATAAGATTTCACATTAAACGCTGTTCCCAAAACCCTGATATCAATACTTGAAGTATGAACAATAAAAGGACGTCCCGGCTGTTTTACAACATCAAAGAAAGCTTCTCCTTCCAATCTCACTTCGCGGGTTGATCCATTAAAATCATTTTCGTAATGTAATTTGGAGCCGGCATTCAGCCATACAATTGTACCATCAGGTAATAATGAACGGGTCCTGCTTCCATTGCTTGCTACTATCGGGGCTTGTTCTATTTTGTTATCAATTGCAACAGGGGGTTTATTATTAAACCAAAACCATCCCGCGGTAAGAATGATAATAATAAAGGAAGACATTACTAAGGAGATGCGCCTTCTGTTGCGGCGCTTTACCCAAAAGGGATTTATTTCTGTATTATCATTTTCAGTAGCTGCACGGTTAATTATCCTGGAAATAGTATTCCTGGCATTTGTATTATCCTCATCATTAATATCGACGTGTTTTTCTTTCCAGATGCGAACCAGAACATCATATTGCTGCTGAAGTTCTTCGTCGTGGCGGAGCAGATCAATAAGCTCCTGCTCCTCCTGCGGAGAAGCTTCGCCATTTAATTTTCTGGCGATAATATACCAAATATGAGCAGGAGTTTCCAGGCAGCAATAATTGTAGTTACCTTAAGGACAGTAAAAAACAAGTTATCTACTAAGAGTCAGTTAACTTTTTTTAAAAGTATTTTTGTCAGCGGGGAATGAGGTATGCTGAGATAAAGGCTTTTGTATTTGCAGGGCTGTACAAATTTTTTTTACAGCAATAGCCATCTGGGTATCAATTGTATTTATAGAAATATTAAGGATTTCGCCTACCTCTTTATATTTAAGACCATCTTCCCGAATCAATTTGAATATCATCTTGCACCGGGGTGGCAATGACTCAATAGCATGATGCATGCGGTTCATCATTTCAGCCGTGATCATCAGGTCATAGGGATTAGCCGCAAATTCATCCACGGTTGTGTCCAGATAATCAAAAGATGCCGCTACCAATTCTTTGGCCTTTTGAGAAAGTACATTTAAGGATTTGTTTTTAACAGCAACATATAAATAAACAGTCAGGTTTTCTATTTCAATAATATGACTGCGTTTGGCCCATAATTTTACAAATACATCTTCTACCAGTTCTTCCGCTGTTTCTTTAGAGCGAACCAGAGAGACCGAAAAATGAATTAGTTTTTTGCTGAAATGCAAATAGAGCTGGGTAAATGCCGTTTCATCGTCTTTGGCAATCTTCGTTTGCAGTTCTTTTAATTGAACTGTAATATCGTGATCGTTAGCAGGCAATCGGAAAGTTTTTTTCTAAGCAGTTGTACTAAGTTATATCAAATATCTAATAAACAAATAAGTTTTCCTTTTCACTATTCTATTATACGCTTGGCTAACTGAAAGGTTTTATTATGCATAAAATGATAACACTTCAATAATAGTATCCATTTCAATGGATCAACTATTGGCAAGCGCTGGAGGCATTGTAAAAAATTTTCTTCAGGGAACCGGATCATAACCGCTGCCACCCCAGGGATGACATCTTGCAATTCTTTTTATGGCCAGCCATAATCCTTTGAATACACCATGCTTTTTAAAAGCTTCCATCGCATAGTGAGAACAAGTAGGAGTGTATCTGCACTTGGGTCCTATCCATGGAGAAATGATCAACTGGTAAATTTTTATCAGTAGAATAAAAGGGAGGCTTAATATATACAGGATCGTTTTCAAATTCTCTTATTATTGATATCAAGAAGTTTTGTAAGCGCTGTATTAATGCTGTTATGAACATCAGTGTACAATGGCAGTTCTTTGCCAGTATAAATAAAAAAAACATTCAGCTTCCTGTTTTGTTCTTTCAGTTTATCCTGCAAAGTGTTTTTTTGTAAACGATAGGCTTCTTTTGTCAGTCGTTTTATTCTGTTTCGTTCAACCGCTGTTTTAAAATTGCGGCTACTTGCCCCAAAGCCGGCTTGAAGGGAACAAATGGAGTTGGCCTCTTGTATAGTTTGAAATGAATAGAATACCCGAAATGGTGGACTTACAAAACGTTGCCCGCTTTTGAACAACTGTTCAATTTGCTTCCGGCTTTTGAGCCGTTCATTTTTTCCTAAAGTGAATTGTTTAGCCACTAATTGCACGAATGGACACGAATTAACGCTAATAATCGCAATAAAAAAGCTCTGAAAATTTCAGAGCTTAAAATTATTTGAATCTTCCCAGCCATCCTTCAGGGGAATCAGGGTGTTTCTTATTTCAATTTTTTCTCATCAGAAACAGTCAGTTTCTTACGGCCTTTAGCACGGCGGCTCGCCAATACTTTACGTCCGTTAGCTGTCGCCATACGTTTACGAAATCCGTGAACAGTTTTACGGCGCTTACGATGAGGTTGGAATGTACGTTTCATAATTATTTTTCTTTTTCACTTTTTTGAAATGGACCGGGAGAACGGCCTGGGTTTCAAGCTCACCAGCAGATCACCACACCCGCTGTTTGTGAAAGGACGGCAAAGGTAGGGGAATGACCCCAGAAGTAAGAGGTAAGAAACTGAAAATTTTGGTCGGTTTTTTTACTTTACTGATAAACAGCGGTTTTTTAACCAAGATCTACATGCTTTGACTGTACTGCCTCGCCAAAAAAAATACTGGCATGATTGTCAAAATCCTCTGTGGAATCAGTAGTATAAAATGTCCTTTGCCCATTTTTACTGCAGGCCAATTCAATTTCCGGGTGGCGGCCTAAGTAATCTTCCAGGCTTTCAGCCACTATTTCGCCCTGTGACACCAGTTTAACGCCAATCGGAAGATACTCCCGGATCTTTTCTTTTAATAAGGGATAGTGAGTGCAGGCCAGCAGCAGCACATCTATATCAACTCCTTTTTCAAAAATGCTTTTTAAATTCTTTTTTACAAAAAAGTCGGCCCCATGGCTTTGGTGCTCATTATTTTCTACCAAAGGCACCCATAACGGACATGCTTCCTGGTAAACTTTTATGCCCGGAAAAAATTTGGCAATCTCAACGGGGTAAGATTTGGAAGCTACTGTTCCATTGGTAGCCAATATACCCACACTTTTTGTTTCAGAAAAATTGCCGATGATCTCTGTAGTTGGTCTTAATACTCCCAATACTCTTTTGCCAGGTGCAAGTTTAGGAAGATCCTTTTGCTGAATGGTTCGCAACGCTTTTGCTGAAGCAGTATTGCAAGCTAGTATGACCAAAGAACATCCCTGATCAAAAAACCATTGCACACATTGCAGCGTATAGTGATAGACTGTATCAAAAGAACGGTTACCGTAGGGTGCACGGGCATTATCACCAAGATAAATATAATCGTACTCCGGCAGTGTATTAATGATCTCTTTCAATACCGTTAAACCTCCATAGCCGGAATCAAAAACACCAATGGGATTTGCTTTTTGCATACAACAAAAATAAGAACAGGTTTATACAATCGGGTTGTATTTATCTTTCAGCGGCGGTATCGGCTATAAAATATGACCCCGCTCCTTAGAAAAGGGCGGGGTCATTATTATTTAATTCAACAATTCAATTTATCTGCCTCCAACCGGTGGTTTGTAACCTGGTAGAAGTTGCGGAGGTACGGTTACGTTCAGTTTTTTCGCTACCGCCTGCAACAGATTGTCCGCTTCGGGTGCGACAATGACTGACTCACGGGATACGACATAAGTATAGCCCTTTTCTTTTGCAACAGCATTAATAGCATCCTGTATCTTTTTCATAACAGGGGCCACCAATTGACTTTGTCTGTTCTGAACAGCTTCCTGGGCTATTTGCTGCCAGTTTTGAAGAGTTTGAGTTAACTGACCCAACTCTTTTCCGATCTGGTCTTTTACCGCAGCAGGAGCCGGGTGTACACTATCCCTGAAGATGCTGTCTTTATATTGATAAGTTTGTAACAATGACATATATTCTTTACCAACCGTATCTCTTTGGTATATCTGTATTACTGAATCAATCTTTGCCACTTCAGGCATCAGGTATAAAATAGTTTCAGCATCGATGTAGCCAATTTTGGTTTGAGCATTAACTCCGGTTCCGGCGATCAGCAAACCAAGAACTACTGCAAGCATTTTCAATTTTTTCATTTGTTTGTTTTTACTTCTTTAAGACGAATGAAATTCTTCATTAAATTATCAGCGCTTGTTAAACAGATTGCCCGATAATTTTTATGACTCATTTCATTGCTATTTGTTTTGTTTTTCCCTTAGCAGGGATTTATTGTTTTTTAGAGATAGTTTTTACAGTACGTTAGTTGCTTGTTTTATTTTCTTTAACATCCGTCACGATCAATTTCTTATCCCCAACTCTTTCAATACATCCTCACTCTTATCAAGTTTAGGGTCGGCAAATATAATGGTAATTCCTTCACTTTTATCCAGTACAAAATCATAGCCCCGCTGTGTGGAAATTTTTTGAACAGCATTGTAAACCTTGTCCTGGATGGGTTTGATAAGTTCCTGTCTTTTTTTGAACAGATCTCCTTCAAAACCAAAACGTTGCCGCTGAAGATCTCTTAGTTCCTTTTCTTTTAGAAAAAGCTGGTCTTCCCGCTTTTTTTTCAAATCATCACTAAGCATTACCTGTTCCGCCTCGTAGTCCTTATACATTTTATCAAGGCCAGCCTGCTTTGTATCAATATCTTTTTGCCAGCCAGCAGCTATTCCATCCAGTTGTTTCTGCGCCTGTGTGTAATCGGGCATTTTATCCAGGATATAGCGGGTATCGATGATGGCATACTTCTGAGCGCTGGCAATAATGCCAAAAAGCATCAGGGAACAAGCAAAAAGCAAATTCTTTTTCATATGTTCATTTTATTGTTTTGGCCTCCCGAAATGCTTCGGGACAAGCTATGTAGTTAATTTGATTTATCCGATTAATCATTTTGAATCATGTCAATCGTAGTTCTTTCTTATTCTGGTTCAAAGCCTAACATAAAGGTAAACCGGGACGCATTTTTCAATCCCCCGCCTGGTTGGATACGGTCAAGGCCAATACCATAATCAAATCCAAGCAAGCCGAACATCGGCAGGAAGAAACGCATACCTACACCAACACTGCGACGTAAACGGAATGGATTATAGTTTTTGAAATCATACCAACCATTGGCAGCTTCAAAAAACGTCAGGCCATAAATAGTGCTGCCGGGATTAGTAACAAGAGGGTAACGCAGTTCTAACTGGTATTTATTAAAAATAGTAAAGTAGTTGTTTGCTTGTTGCTGATCGGGATTGAGGGATGGGTCCGATGATTCATACACTGGATAACCCCGATGGGCAATGATATCGTACCCCAGTAAACCATAGTTATTAGTCAAGCCTGCATCACCTACCTGGAAACGTTCAAATGGCGAGTAATCCAACTTACTATTATAACGACCCATAAAGCCATACTTCGCTGCCAGTTTCATTACAAACTGGCGGTTCTTATCTGCACCCGCCGGTTTACCAATAGGCACATACCACTCTGCATTGAAACGCCACTTGTGATATTCCGGATTCTTATAAGGATCAGCGGAAGTAACCAAGTCAGGGTTAAACAAAGTATAAGGAGGCGTAAACTGAACACTTGCCAAAAAGCTTGATCCGCTTCTGGGGAAAATAGGATCAAATACGGAAGAGCGTTGCAAAGCAATTTTTAAACTTAAATTATTGGACGTACCTGTAGGCGTAGCTCCCGGAAAAATTCCATAATTGCGTCTTTTGTATTGTGTGAAATTCACCGAATATACAAGGCTGAAATAATCATCAGGCCATTTTAATTGCTTACCTAAGGAAACCGAAAATCCGTTTACTTTGAGATAATTGGTATCCGACCTTGCATTATCTATCCGACCAGTGCGATAATCAAAAGCATTTGAATATTTACTGTTGTTATAAGCAAGCGTTAATGAATTTCTCTTCTTACCTCCTAACCATGGCTCGGTAAAAGAAAAGTTATATGAACGGAATGCTTTACCGTTTGATTGAACACGGAGACTCAGTTTTTGGCCATCCCCTGTAGGCAATGGATCCCAGGCCTGCTTTTTCCAGATGTTCTTTATAGAGAAATTATTGAACGTTACACCTAAGGTACCCGTCAACCCAATACCACCGCCCCAACCGGCAGACAGTTCCAATTGATCGGAAGATTTTTCTTCCACTTTCCAGTTGATATCAACGGTACCATCATCCGAATTAGGTACAACACCGGGGTTAATTGTTTCCTGGTTGAAATATTGAAGATTGCCTAATTCACGGGTAGAACGGATCAGATCCTGCCGGCTAAAAAGTTCACCCGGCATCGTTCTTATTTCACGACGTATCACATGGTCTTTGGTTCTTTCATTTCCAGCAATGGTTACATTCTTGATCCTTGCCTGGGGACCTTCTGTTATTCTGATTTCATGATCAATGGTATCATTATATACAGCAGTCTCCACTGGTTCTACACGAAAGAATAAATATCCATCATCCATATAGTATCCGCTGATATCTCCACCTTCCTGCGACATTTCTTTACCTAAACGTTTATTTAAAATCTCAATATTATAAATGTCGCCCTTGTGTATACCTAATATCACATTCAATAAGGAATCCGGAAACTTGGCATTACCTTTCCAGGTAATGTCTCCGAAATAATATTTTCTTCCTTCATTGACTTTCAGGTCCACATACAATTTATTGTCTTTTGAAACCTGTGTATCAGCAATGATCTGCGCATCCCGATAGCCTAACGAATTGTAATACTGTAATACTTTCGCTTTATCTTCTTCGTATTTAACAGGATTGAATTTAGCGGAGCTGAATAATTTGAACCGGAAATAAGGATCAACCACTTCTTTTGTTTTGCTCAGCGAAAGAAACCCCCAATCTTTCATGTATTCTTTGAAACTTGGCCTGCTTGAAGATCCGTACGGACTTTCATATTTTGAAGGGAATAAGGTGAACTTGCTCATTTCTTTGGTGCCCTTCATTTGTTTTTTCAACTTCAGATCGGCTATTTTTTCATTTTCAAAGAAATTAACCTCATCGATACGTACTTTTTTCCCTTTGTCAACATAAATCGTCATTGCATTTGAATTGGCAAATGCAGCATCCGGTTTTTCATCAATCCTTACAGTTATATTTTGATACCCTTTATCGCGGTAGAATTTAGTAGTGACCTCATTTATATTACGCCTCATATTCTCAGTGATGAGCGTCTGTTTTGTCAATCCTATTTTTCCCTGCAATTCTTCTGCTTCCGATTTTTTTATACCGATAAATTTAAAATTACCAAGGCGAGGTCTTTCTTCAACACTAATTTCAATGCTTACCTTATCATCCTGGATCTTTGTCACATATATCTGAACATTGGCAAAAAGTTTTTGACGCCACATGTTGGCAATTGCTTTTGCAAAAATATCGCTGCCCGGATGCATGAATTTATCGCCAGGCTGCAGGCCGGATATAGACAAAACAATAGTTGTATCTAAGTGCTTAATACCAGTAATGGCGACATCGCCAATTGTATATTCTTTTGGAATTTTTGCAGTTTCCCAATCTAGTAATTTGGGATCAACAGAAGTAGGCTTTGTAGTATCGTCCTGAGCCTGTGCAGTAAATACAGAGGCCATTGTAATTAGCAATAAAGCACTGAGCCGGAGTGAAAATCGTTGCATGTTTTTTTGTTCAAGTCAGTCATATTCCGCCATCGGCGAAACCGCAATTGGTTTGTTTGTCTGTATTTTATAAAAAGCCGCCAAACTTTTGTTGCGGCGGCAAATTAACGGTAAATATCGAAAGTGTTTGTTAAAAGAGATCAGTCATACAAGGCATATTAGTCATTAAAAGTCAAATGGATCATATCAGTCCATTCCTATTGCATTTTGCTTTTCAAAAATGACTTATATGATTTTTTTGACTTACTTATTAAACTACTGGTTCATTCGCCACCTGTTCCCCTGTTTTTCCAAATCGTCTTTCCCGGCCCTGGTAATCCAGGATAGCTTCATATAAATTGTCCTTCCGGAAATCGGGCCAGCGGACATTTGTAAAGTACAATTCAGCATAAGCCAACTGGTACAATAAAAAATTGCTGATCCTGAATTCTCCGCTTGTTCTGATCATCAGTTCCGGATCGGGAAATGCACTTGTGGCCAGGAATCGCTGTAAAGTATCCTGGTCAATAGCTTCCAGAGTAAGCCGGCCCTGTTTTACTTCAAAAGCGATATTTTTTACAGCATTCAGCAATTCCCAACGTCCGCTATAACTCAGCGCCATTATAAGATTCAGGCCAGTATTTTCTTTGGTGATATCCAGTGCTTCATTCAGTTCCTGCCGTGCATATTCGGGCAGCATATTCATATCACCAATAACATGAAGCTTGATATTGTTTTTATGAAGACTTTCAACTTCTTTACGGATAGTACTTACAAGCAATTCCATTAATCCAATCACTTCATACTCCGGTCGGTCCCAGTTTTCAGTAGAAAAAGCATACAGCGTAAGGTATCCGATACCCAGTTCAGCACAGCCTTCCACGATATTGCGTACACTTTCAACGCCATGAAAATGACCGTACAGCCTGTCCTGTCCTTGTTCCTTTGCCCAGCGTCCATTGCCATCCATAATGATAGCAATATGCCTGGGAAGGCGGTCCTTATCAATTTTTTGCAAAAGCGCTGACATATTATCCTTTTTCCTTACGTTTTAAACAGGGGCAGCAAAGGTATCTGATTTGGGCGGATTCAGATAAATCAGATTCTATTATTCTTGAATAAAAAGGAAAGACAATACTTAATCGGCAGTAGGACATTTGTAAGATTGCAGGTTGAATGTGAGATGAAACATTGCCGTGATAAACTGATCTTTTTGTTTGCTATTTCCCCGCTGCCTGCCCGGAACACCGATAGGCTCACCTACTTCACCTGATCTATCACTCAGTAAATAGGCCTGGGAAGGACTACCATCTGGATTTGCAGGAAAAATGGAGGGCTCTACATAAGTTTTGCTTACATCATCCAGGTAATCGGTATTGGTGTAGCGATGAAGAATTTCAAACCCGATATTAAACCGTTCATTTATAGAATACTTGATACCAGCGCCAAAAGGAATACTAATACCCATGGTACTGTATTGTTTGCGATCAGGATATTGGGCACTGCCTTGCCCTTCAGTACCTAACGGACGAAGAAAAATCTTTTCCTTCCCCAAGTACGCAAAGGGATCATAGCTAAAAGCTCCTACTCCCAATGTAATATAAGGAGTAAAATTAAATCCGGGTTCGCCGGGCATAAAGCGGAAAAAATTGAAGTCCCCCTGTAATGCTAATTCCCAAACATTACTATTAAAGCTCAGGTTGCGGCGCTGCATATACTCATTGTCCGAATTATAAATATCTGAATAACCAATCCTGGCAAAGCTGGCGCCAATACGGGCAGAGATATAGTTGCTGAAGTTTTTACGAAAAAACACAGTGGCCGCCATCTTAGGCCTGTTGAACTTAGCACGGGTATTTAAATCGCCGAAATAATGGGCAGCGCCAAGGCCTATACCAAATTCCCCTTCCTGTACAATAGCGTCCTGCGCAACTATCCGGCCGGGAAGCAATGAAGTGCTAAAACCAATTGCAACTACAACAAAAATCTTTTTCATCTTTAAATTTTATATTTTAAACCGCCAGATGGATCTTATATCCCAGCAACCTTTCATTTCTATAAATAATGAACAAATGCTACGGGTCGGCTTATCATATACTGGTAGGACGGGGGAGAATTAATAACGCCAAAATAGGAATTTTCTTTTATCCGGCATCTTTTTTTAATTTCTTTTATCAAGCCCCCAGGTAAGTTTGTTATGAAGGGTCTGCAGAAAACTATTTTCGCTGAGGCGCAGCAGGTTGATCGAAAAACTTTCTTTTTTTACCGCCAGTGATACGTTTTTCCCGACAATTTCACGCCGGGAGTCAAGAGAACAGATAATGTTTTCTGAACGGCTTTCTACTTCAAAAGAAATAACGTTGTCATCCGGAACAATAAGCGGCCTTACATTAAGATTATGGGGAGCTACCGGTGTTATTACGAAACTTCCTGATTCGGGAAAAACAATAGGCCCGCCACAACTTAGTGAGTAACCGGTTGAACCTGTAGGAGTCGCCATTATCAAGCCATCAGCCCAGTAGGTATTCAGAAACTCGCCATTCAGGTAAGTGTGAATTTTTATCATAGACGCCGTATCTCTTTTATGCAATGAAAATTCATTCAATGCATAGGGCACATTTCCAAATAAAGGAAGATCAGCATCCAGGTGTATTAATGTACGTTTATCGATAACAAATGTTCTCCTGGCTATTGCTTGTACAGCCGTTTTCACTTCATCCTGTCCAATGCTTGCCAGAAAACCGAGTCGCCCGAAATTGATTCCCATAATGGAAATATTCTTGTCACGCACCAGGGTTACAGTATCAAGTAAGGTACCATCGCCTCCCAGGCTTATAATAAACTCTATTTCGTCAGTCAGGTGTTCAGCAAGAGAAAAAATTGTTGTATCGGCAGGAAGACGGATACTACTTTTAATCTGTTCATAAAATTGGCCGAAGATGACGGGCTCAATTTTTTGCTTTTCCAACTCATCAAAAAATATTTGTACGTTCTGCTGTTGTCCTTCTTCCATTATTCTGCTATATATCGCTGCTTTCATCTGTAATTCTTTGATTTTAATTTGCCTGAATTTGTCACGTCCCGAGCTACCGGGATGTTGGGGATGTTATCCGCCATAATTTTTTCAAAAAATCATGGCAAGGTCTTTCGCTAAATTTATGCAGGAAACCTTATCCCCATTAGAAAATTACCTTTTTATGTATAAATATACCGTTTTGGCCTAATTGATTAAATGACCAGTCAAGTTTCAGGGCAAAATCGTAGATGGTGGTTATGTCTATCCCCAAGCCTGTGGAGTAAAGCATTTTGTTGGAAAGGTAATTATTGCCTGGGTTGGGATTATAAACGTAACCGGTATTTCCATATATCCGGCCGTAAATATTAAAAGGTATTCTTTGCGGCGTTATTTTTTTTGTGCCGGGCACATTGATATTAAAGTTAAATAATCTTCTTGTAAGGGATGCTTTTACATAACCGCCGGCTACACCATCTATAACGTAATATTCGTAGCCCTGCATAAAAATATCCGTATAGCCTAATAACCGTTGACTAAAATAGGGTTGGGTGAAAGGCATTTTGACCGTACCATATGCATTCAGGCTAAAAAATGTCTTTTTCCCCGTAGGCCAATGTCCGGATCCTTTGGTTATTAGTTGCCATACGTTAACGGCATTATTAAATCCCTCTTTCTGAATTGTTACTTCAGCTGCATAACCTTTGGTAGGATACGGAATATAATCAAGATCGTAAAATGTCATGGTATAATACAACTTCGGAAACGCTATTGAATTGCGTCCTGACTTGAAATAATCGGGATTAAGTTTTACAATGGTATCTGCTACTTTTTCTTTAGAATAGGAAACGCCGAAACGGTGTCTTGTTTTAATAGCTTTCCGGTAAGTAATTTCAACAAATGAATTTGCAAAACTGCGGAGATACTCATCGTTCTTTAAAAAAACCTGTTTATCATTGTCCGATTTATAATTCAATTCCCTGTTTTTGCCCATAGCAAAACCCACTATCATTCCCCATTTCATTTGTTTATCAATGTAAAGCCTGTCATAGTTAAATGCTAACTGTTTTGTATATCCACCAATCAACCAGAATTTCAATTTATCATTTCGTCCCGTGACGTTGTTATATATAAGCTTACCGCCGTAATTGACTCTTTTCAGGCTGCCTTTTTGCTCTACCAGCCATTGATTAAGATTCCTGTCTACAGGTTTAAAATAAGGAACGGGAAAAATATACCATCTTTCTCTTACCTGCACCAATACATCTATGTTATACCCATCAAAACTTTTTAATGCTACTATCGCTTCATGAAATAATGAGGTATTCATCAACTGTTGGCGGGCTACTTCAAATTTTTTTACAAGATCCTGAAGCAGGTAGACATCACCGGATTTAAATGGGATTTCCCGGAGAATAATATCGGGTCGTGTTTTTCTATTGCCCTCGATAATGATATTTCGAACTATAAAAGGTTTTTCTTCGCTGGCAATTGGCATTATCTGCGGCAAAGTATTTTGTACTTCATTTTTTGCCTGCATTGCATCCTCTCCGGGGTTTTGTGCAAACAAGTTATGACAGCAAGCTATTATAATCAGGAGCCCTAAGCTATATTTTCTTATCCTCTGCATATTCTGAAACTACAATATCAACTAAAATTAGCCGGAATTTTCAACCTGTGAGCAAGGGCGGGCAAAATCATCAGATCTTCAGATAATTCATGAGGTTGTCATAGTTGTTGCGCAGCTCATTAGCATATAATTCTTCGCCAAAAAAGTATTTTACATTGTATTCATAACGTTGAAAAGTAGCAACTATATCTGATACTTCAGGTTTATTAATCCTGATGGTAACCTGCATGGTGCCAGTTACGGGGTCATTGGTAGTATTGAGTTGCGTGATCTGGGCGTCATTCGTTTCAACCAATTTACTGATCTCATTAAAAGAATACTGATTACTGTCCATTTCCAGTACAATAAGTCCACCCGGCTCATTGAGACTCATAAACTCCGATGCATGCCTGAGCAGATCACTATATGCAACGGCACCAATAAAATCATTTTCATTATCTACAACAGGTACAACACTCAGTCCGTTCTCAGCAGCCAATTGAATAGCTTTAAGAAAGTGCTCATTATTTCTTACAGACACATTACCAAATGATTGTTGCAAAAGGTTTAGTTCTGTATGATCATTATCAACTAATAACAGATCGTCTTCACTGATAATTCCAATATATTTATCACCATCAACAATAGGAAGATGTGTTACCTGGTTGTCATTCATTAATTGAAGGGCCTGATATACTTTATCATGCGGACGCAGGTAAGGCAGAGTTTGCGATTGTAGTTGTCCTGTTAACATGGATAGCGGCTCCTTATTATTTCTATCAAAGACCCCAACGATCAGCTAACTGTTGCAGGTTCATTGAGTTTTTTCAAAAATTTATGAAGAATCATATTGAACTCATCTGGTACCTCCATCATCGGCGCATGGCCGCAGTTGTCGATAAAGTAAAGTTCGCTATTGGGAATCAATTTATTAAACTCCCTTGCTACAAATGGCGGAGTAATGGTATCATTGTTTCCCCATATTAATAACGTAGGAAGTTTGATTTGATTGAGTTCTTCACCTAAATTATTTCTTATAGCACTTTTAGCCAAAGCAATGATCTTAATGACTTTCAGCCGATTGTTGGTAATACCAAATACTTCATCTACTAATTCTTTGGTAGCCATTTCGGGATTGTAAAAAGTCAGTTCGGTCTTTTTCCGGATATATTCATAATCGCCCCTTTTAGGATAAGAATCACCCATTCCATTTTCAAAAAGGCCTGAACTTCCGGTAAGAATTATTGATTTGATACAATCAGGCTGACTTTTTAACACATAGACCAGACCAACATGGCCCCCCAGGGAATTTCCTAATAAATGAACATTTTTATAGCCTCTTGCTTCAATGAATTTATTGACAAACTTGGCAAGGCCTCCTACCGAAGTATGCAGAATATCCATTTCAAGCAGTGGTAACAACGGTACTACCACTTTGTTATACTGTTTGAAATATTCGATCAGGCTTTGAAAATTACTTAATGCCCCAAACAGACCATGCAGTAAAACCAGCGGTTCCCCTTCGCCTTCTTCTATAAATCTGAACTTATTATCCTGTTTAATTTCGTAACTCATGTTCTCCGGCGCAATTAATTTTTGCTAAAATAATTGTTTTGCTGCAAATTTCTAACCGGTAAAGTAAGTCTTTACTAATCAGTACAAAGATAGCAGCCTAACCTCATTTATCAGATATTCCCCTTCTTTTGTTTAGTTGCAGCTTTAGTTATATAAAAGTTTGAAATAATAACGTTGAATAGGACGGAAATACCAGATCATCAGCATCAACGCTGTAATGATACTGCTAAATGCCCAGTTATTTGGATAAAATACGACAATAGCTATCATTACAAGAAGAATGCGTATGTATTCAAGATAAAATATCCATCTTCGCTGATCAAGGATAGCACCGCTGTTTATCAGGCTTACAATAATAAAGGTAGACAAGAGAAATAATTGTATCCCCTTCAGGTAATGTTCAAATAGTGTAACGGCAAACAGTAGTCCCAGCGAAAAAATAGTTTGGGCTGTTACATATTGACGGATAACCAACGTGGGTTTTTGCTGGGATTGCACATTTAAAAATTTCCTTTCAAGCACTACTCTGTACCTGGAATCCAGCTCGTCTGGTTTTCCAAAAAGCACTTTACATTTTGCATTTATTCCTTTTGCATTTTTAAAATTCATATAGATCTCCAGCGGCAAATGAAAATGCTGCCATAAAAAACTGTGGCTGTTCAATTGTTTGGTCAATCCATAAACGATCTCTACATCTTTTCTTTCTTTGGCAAATGTGCCAAAAAGTTTATCCCAGAATATAAAAACATCACCATAATTTTTGTCCAGGTATTCAGGATTTGATGCATGATGTATTCCATGATGAGTGGGTGTTACCAGTATTTTTTCAAACCAGCCCCACTTACCTAACATCTGTGTATGGATAAAAAAAGGATAAAGACCATGTATCAATAAAAAGATGGAGATCATAAGCGGCGGAAACCCGATCAATGGCAAAACCGACCAGAACATACACCGTACAACAGCCTGGAATACTGTAATACGGGCCGAAACGGTATAATTAAAATCTTCGCTTTGATGATGCACTACATGTACCGCCCAAAAAGCATTGATCTCATGAGCCAGCCGATGGTACCAGTACCAGACAAGATCTGTTAACAGGAAAAGAAGTACCCAGGTAAATATGCCTGCCCTAATATCGAAAAGGGCGAAATGTTCATGAATATAAACAAACACAAAAAAGAACAGACCGGTAGTAAAAACATCCAGCAATCTTTCGGCGATACCTACATTTAGATTGGCAACCGATTCAGCATATTGAAAAATACTTTTGCCTTTCTTTTTGGAGTAATAATATTCCAGGCCAATAAAGAATAAAAACATCGGCACTGCAAAACCGAGGTAATTTAGCTTCATGTTTTTTGTATTTATTAGTCTACTTATTTTATAGACTAACAAACATAGCATATATTGAAGTACCTACCAAACTTTAAAAATTGACTTCCCCTATTGGGTCATTTTTTGGGCTACACCATCGAAGAATGACTCCAATTCTGTAAACATACCTTTAAAAACAGGAACAACTGAAGCGAATCCATTGATAATTTTTGGGCCCCAGGGTTGGACGTAAGAATAGGTAACGGATTTTTCTATTGTATCAGGTTGCAACAGTTTTAACTGGTCAGCATAAAAAAGAACAACACTATACACCATACCATAAATAGCGATAAAAAGAAGTATCCCTCCAAGCCGGTTTACCCAGCCCAGCATGGATATTTCAACGGTTTTCTGAATCATATTTGCACCCAGCCGTATCAGCAATACTACCAGAATAAAAACAACAGCGAAAGA
>CAMLEX010000013.1 GCA_946479055.1 uncultured Bacteroidota bacterium
AAAATATATACCGCCCTTTGATCTCATGGCCTTTTAGCATATACAGCATGTAAAGTGCCGCGGAAGCACCCGTTTTAAAGATCAGTTCAAAAAATTTCTTTACAACAGCCCCTGTTCCTTTTTCCGATCGGACACGGATCTTTTCTTCATTGCCGGACTTTAAAAATAGTTTTTTAAAGTTGGGGAAGGACAAACGATCATTATCAATATTATGATAAAGCATAGCAGCCGGCAGATAATAAATATTATCCGATAATTTAGTTACCTGGAAAAAAATATATTTATCATCACTCCGGAAAGTGAGCTGGTTATTAAAACCGCCCGCCTGTGTCAATATTGCTTTAGTGTAGGTCATATTACAGCCGGCAGGATATTTCATCGTGGTGTCAAAACGTTTGGGCTCATCTCCATAATCCATCCGCCCGACAAAACCATTCAGGTATTTGCTCATCCATTTAGGCTCTTTGCTTTCAGAATATTTGGGAATTACTTTACCGCCGATACCCACTATTGTTTTATCAGCCCGCATAAATTGTAAAATACTTTCCAGGAAAACCGGCTCAGCTTCCGCATCATCATCAATATAGGTAATTATGGGAGCTTTTGCTTCCTGTAATCCCCTGTTACGGGCAAAGGACAAACCCTTGTTTGATTCCAGCACATACCGGGCATTCAATTCCGGATGAGTAGCAATAAAGTTTTTTGCAATGCCGGCGGTTTGATCCGTGCTATTATTATCAACTATTATTATTTCAAATTCCTTAGGCGATAAAGTTTGCTTTGCAAGGCAATTCAATGCTTCGCCAATAAACTTATCACGGTTATAAGTACAAATAACAACGGATATAGCAGGTTCTTTATGTACTTGCATAGCTGATGAATAAACGAAAGAGTTGCTGATATCAACCCGCCTTTAATTTATTTTTCTTATTAGTTTCTCTCCAGGCCATGAACAGACCTCCCAATACAAATAAAAGAACAAAATAAGAACCGATATAAGAAGTCATTACTCCTTTGTTGTAAATCGTAGATTCAAAAATAAATTTAATGGAATGTTTTCCTGCTGGTACAGGCAAACCCCGAAGTACATAATCAGCTTTTGCATAATCAACTTTTTTATCATCAATATAGGCGTTCCAGCCGTCAGGGTAATATACCTCGCTGAATACTGCAAATTGCGGAGTGTTGCAATTGGCTGTATACACCATCGTATCATTGTCAAACTTTGTGAGTGCTATAGTTGATGTGGAATCCCATTGCGGCTGTGTTATATGCGTTGCAAAAGATTGTTGCACAATGGCTGTGTCTTTTAAATTTGTTGTACCAATCGCCTGTATTTCCTCTACATCATCCTTTACAATTTTTACATTTTTTACAAACCAGCAATTACCATAAGCCTCCGTGTTAGGAAATACTGATTGCTGCCCGTTCTGCGGATTTTGGGCGATAATATATTTTGTATTCAGCATATTCAGCACCTGTGGGTTAGGTGCACTGTATAAATATCTTTCAATGATATCCTGGTAAAGTCTCAGTTTAGCCGGATGATAGCCGCCGATTGCTTTGTGAAAAGCCGATACACGAAAATCGCTGGAGCTAAATCTATCCTGTCCCGAATTGTAAACACGATAGGAAAGATCTTTGTCTGCCAGTATTTGTTCATCAATGGGTGTTTTGGTAAAGTTTTCTGCTTGCTGTTCTTCTTTGGGCTGGTAATTATCGTCGTTCAGATATTTTTTATCGATTACCATCAGGTCCACCAACGTCACTGCGGCAAGGATAGCGGCAATGGCAAATGGTTTCAAGATATTTTTAAGGTATGCCCAGATCAGGCCTATTATTAAGACGGCAAAAGCCAGTGTTCGTAACAGTTGCCCGCCAAACATAGCGCTGCGATCAGCTTTCAGACCAGTGATAGTTGTCCTGGTGATTTCATCATCGGCCCCCATACTTTTTAACCGCTCAACTAAATAGCCATCCGTTGGAGAACTATAATCCATGGCTATATATATGATGGCAATTAAAGCAACAAGGCCACCAACTGTATAAAGTATTTTTCTAAAATTTTCTTTTAAATATTCACGGCTGTTTGGCTGAAAAAATAATTGTTGTACTGCCAGCACTGCAATTACAGGAAGCGCTAGCTGTGCCATTACAAGGGACATGGACGGCGCTCTGAATTTGTTATATAGTGGCAGGTTTTCAAAAAGGAAAATATTAAAGCCCGGAAAAAATTTCCCCCATGACATCACTATGGACAGAATGGTGGCAGCTAATAATCCCCAGCGCAAAGGATGTTTTACTATTACAAAGCCTATCAACCCCAGTAAGCAAACGATGACTCCTATATAAGCCGGGCCACTGGTACTTTCCAGGCCACCCCAGTACCTGGGCAAAGAACTGGCAACCTGTACCGCTGAATTTTCAGGCAGGCCTTTAGCAGTTAATTTTTTTATCACATTTGAATTTTCATCCAATGGGTTGGCACTGCTGCCACCAAAAGCATTTGGCATGAGCATTACCAGCGGTTCTGACTTTGTAAAACTATATTGAAAAGCATAGGACGTATCTAAACCGGTTGTTTTTTCAGATTGTACTTTATCGCCATCAATTGAAATGCTTTTTCCTCCGCGGATAGTTGACTTTGCATATTCTTTACCGATAAGAAAAGGAAGCGAAACAGTAGCAATTCCAACAAGTGCAGAGATGGCTGTAACCCCAAAAGCGATAGCGATATGTTTCCATTCTTTTTTCTTTATCCATGCTACCAGGTAGCCAATAGTAACAAGGGCCGCTACAAGGAAAAAATAATAGTTGATCTGTGGATGATTACTACCGAGCTCCATAACAGCGCCAAGAGTAGTAACAGCCAGCCCTAACCAATATTTTTTTTCATAAATAAGAATAAGCCCGGCCAGCAATAAAGGCATATAAGCAATGCTTAGCAGTTTTGTCATATGTCCGGCACTTAGAATTACCGGGTTGTAAGTAGAAAATGCATAGGCTAAGGCCCCCAAAATACCTACCACCGGTTTTAATCCTAAAGACAGGCTAAGAATATAAAAACAAATACAGGCGATAAAAAAATAATGAATAGGATCAGGTAATCCTAACGAAAGGATTTTGGTGAAATCCGGCAAAACACTTTTTCCTCCCAATTGTATCTGGTAGTTGGGCATGCCACTAAAAACATTGGAATTCCATAATGGGAAATGACCATGTTTCTCTTTATAGTCAAAAGAATTTTGCGCAATTCCCTTCCAGCCCAGTACATCATGCTGGTTCAGTACATTTCCTTCCAGTACCGGTTTACAGAACAATACAGAAACGATTAAAAAAATAAGGATAGCGACAACATGCGGAAGTAATTTTTTTACCAGGCCGTTTTTCATTAGTTTTTATTTTAATAGAAAGCTACTGCGGATAGAACCTTGATTTTCACTTTCAAGCTGACAAAATAATGCTATTTTAGACGAAAATCGTTGATGCGCTGGTTATTATTTTTGTCAAGGTTGGCTTTTATCTGCGGTATCTTTTTATTGCTGTCTTTCTCACTGCTGATAAGGGATTGGACAAAAGACGATGCCATCACTTCCACGATCATTACCCTCGGGTACATCATGGGCCTGGTGATATTGCCCTTCGTCAACATCAGTTATCTTGTTGTACTTTTTGTGAAAAGAAGGATCAGTGTTTACGTTCCGCTATGGCTGGTAGTCGCCAACATACTTTTTCTATTTATTCTTATATTTTATATTTTTTATCTGAATGATCCATACTATCATCAAAAATAAACCCACACGTTTATTTCTTATACTGGCGGGATTTTTTATTACCAATGCATTGATCGCAGAGTTTATCGGCGTGAAAATATTTTCGCTGGAATCTACATTGGGATGGAAGCCTGCTGCAATCAATTTATTTGGCAATAAGTATTCGTTTAATCTTACCTGCGGTGTTTTGTTGTGGCCGGTTGTGTTTGTAATGACGGATATCATCAATGAATATTATGGAACAAAAGGTGTAAAGTTCTTAAGCTGGCTCACCATCGGATTGATAGCCTTTGGGTTTATGATGGTGTTTGGCGCTATTCAAACCGCTCCTAATGAGTGGTGGATTGGCAGTAAAAAGGAAGCGGGTATAGAAAATATGAATACTGCTTACAATGGAATATTCGGGCAGGGCCTTGGAATCATCATCGCATCAATGACCGCTTTTTTGGTAGCCCAGTTAGTAGATGTTCTTGTTTTTCATAAAATAAAAAAACTAACGGGAGAGAGAAAGATCTGGCTGAGAGCTACCGGGTCAACGGTAGTTTCACAATTAATAGACAGCTTTATTGTTTTGTTGATCGCTTTTTATTTTTATCCTAAGTGGGTACCAGGCCAGGGAACACCATGGCCCTTTGACCAGATCATCGCTATCTGTATTGTCAATTATATTTATAAATTCAGTATGGCGATATTGCTAACCCCCGTCATCTATCTTGTTCATGCCAGGATAGAAAAATACCTCGGACCTGTACAATCTGCTGAAATGAAACGGGCAGCTATGCGGGATGAGTAGCAAAATTGGGGTCTAAAATTTCTTAGCGGACTCTTTGCGAAAAAATTTTGTATTTTCTTAGCGGTTAATCTTTTTACCGCAAAGGAGAACGCAAGGAAAAAACGCAAAGGGCACAAAGGCTTCGACATGGGCAAGTCTAATGGAAATTTAACTCATCACTTCAAAACAAGAATTAGCCCAAACCTTATAGGTTTTGCTGTTTGACCAGTTTGGCCACCACTTTATCTATAGGCAATGTCACACTTTCTTCTGAAAACTCATGCCAGTCAACAAAGCGGAATGTTTCTGTTTCGCCGGTGTCATTATAAACCGCCATTTGTCTTTCATCAAAATCAAATAACTTATTTCGTAAAGGTGCTTTTATTTCTTCCAATGCATTTGCCAGGTAATAAATAGAGATGATCTGCTGGTCAGGTCTAAATGCCGACATCTGGAAAAAATCTGTTGTATACAGATGGTCGCTTACTTCAACATTGAGATCCATTTCTTCTTTGAATTCCCTTTTCAGGCAATCCCTTGTTCCCTCGCCGAATTCGAGGCCGCCACCCGGAAATTTGGTATAGTAATTCCCCCGGATATATTCATCACTTACCAGTACCTGCTTTTTTTCGTTGATAAGAATACCGTAAACTCTCAGGCTTAATTTGTTCATATTGAAATTTAAAATGCGTTAAGGGTTCTAAAATATTTTTTTGCGGAGAAAAAGCCAACCGATTGTCAACGCAATAACAACAGACAGAAATACAACTATATAAAATGCATACGGCGAATGTTCAAAACCGCTGGGCACATTCATACCAAACAGGCTTGAAATTAATACCGGGAAGGTCAGTACAATCGTGATGACAGCAAGACGTTTCAAAACCTGGTTCTGATTATTAGCGATGATGCTGGCAAAAGCATCCAGCGTACTGGTCAGCATGTTGGCATATATATTTGCCATTTCAAGCGCCTGGGAATTGTCAACGATCAGGTCAGCCAGAAATTCCTTTTCATCTTCATTCAATCCCAGGAAATTGGTCCGCTCCAGTTTTATAAAGAGCAATTCATTGGAGCGAAGCGCTGTCACAAAATAAGTAAGGCTTTTTTGTATCCGCATCAGTTGCAGCAGGTGTTCATTCTGGCTGGCATCATACAATTTTTGTTCAAGAATATTCCGGCGTTGATTGATCTCTTTCAGGTGCTCCAGGAAATTCTGAACGATCTTTTCAAAAACCTTCAGCACTATCATATTTCGTTTATCCGAATCACGGTTTTGAAAAGTAGTCAGGAATTTTTTTATAGCCGAATTTTCAAATGAATTAACGGTTACGGTATGGTTGTGGGTAAGAATGATGCAGATCGGAATAGTTATATAATAGGCATCACTCTCATTGAAAGAATTATTTTCGGTGGGTGTCTTAATAACAATCAGCCTTACATTATCCTCTTTTTCAAAGCGGCTTCTTTCATCAATATCCAGTGAGTCCGTCAAAAAATCGATCGGGATCTCCAGGTGTTCCGACAATTCAGAGAATTCCTCCTGTTTCAATGGTGGCAATACATTAATCCATGATCCGTCTTCCGGTTTGTCTATTTCAACCGTCCGGTGATTAATATTTTTAAAATATTGTATCATAAGAGCCGCAAAGGTAATAGGAAAGTTGGGAATAGTGAGGAGGGAGTGGGGAGTGGAGAAGTGAAAAGTGAAAAGTGAGAAAAGTGAAGTGAGAAGTGAGAGGTGAAAAGTGAGAAGTGAAAAAGCAACTAGTGATCTTCAACCAATAACCAGTAACGAGTAACAAGCAACGAGCAACGAGAAACGAGTAACGAAAAAACGAGAAACGGCAAACTAGCAGCAGAAAGAGGCTAAGTACTAATTATATCATCATGTAAACGTTCTTTAATAATCTCCAGGTGGTGGCGGGTATGATAAATAGTAAAGTAACATAATTCCCTCAAGGTTATTTTTCCTAAAAGAGGGTGGGGAGCCAGGTATTGATCCAATTGAGCATTGGTCCATTTTTTAGCAACACAATCGCTAAGCTGTTTCATTGATTTTGAAAAAGCATCCAGTATGTTTTCATTGCCAACCTGCGGAGAAATGATTGCCGGTATATAACGGCCGCTTGCTTTTCCTCCCTGTTGCAATTTTGTTTTGTATTTATTGGTCAGTTCATTGAAGTTGCGGGAAAGCCGGTTCGGTTTGCCGATATACAACAGAAGAATAAATTTCGGCAATATAAAAGCCAGCCTTGTAGTATTAGCTGATAGGGTAAGGTGTTTTACATTTTGAGCAACCGACCACTTGCCTGCTGGTTGACGAAAGAATGAATCCGCATCAATGCAGCGGCAAAAGCCAGAAAATTCTTCCTCAGCTAATTGCAATTGTTTGATGATTTCTTCTTTTGACAATTTATTTTATTTTAAAAGTTCTTCAATCAAAGAAAAACTTCCTGCGCCTACTTGTCATTACTTCAAGCCACCAACCAAATTTCGACCTTTTTGTGTTTCTGATATCGTTTCGATAGCTATGGGGATTTTCCCTTGCAAAAAAATAAATCCATTGATCAAGCTTTTATGGCAAAGACATCTTCAGCGCCTCTTTTTCGCTTACTATAAAACTCTTATTACTATAAACACTCTCAGCGAAAAAGCAGCGCCTCCCGTTGCTCCGCACAGCACGACAAAGGTTCTTCGTCCTTCCACGTCGATTAGGTAAACGACTTTCAAACCATCGGAGTCCATGTGCGTTGGCCCGCCCCGATAGCTATCGGGGCTTGACTTTTTTTCTTATCTTTTTTGCGTCAAGGCAAAAAAGTAAATAGAAGAAAAATAATAATCTTAACTTTTTTGTTTCTCCTGATCTTACCGAAGGATCAGTCAAGAAAAAAAGAAAGTATCTCAAAACAAAAATCGTCGTTTTCACTTTATACACCGTGAGAAAACCAATCGAACACATTTAAAATTATCGCATCCCTAAACCCACCCATTGAGTTTTTTTATAGCAAATCGCATAGAGAGGGACGCAGACTCTGACAATTGCTGGTGATAAAGCTACTTCGACTTCATCGACAAATGCACCCAGTCAATCGCCATGATTATACCTCAATACTCCCTTCAAAAACTTTTTCCGCCGGCCCACAAAGCCAGATATTCGTAAACCGATCCTCATCCAACCGGTCAAACTCTATAGTAAGGCTACCGCCCAGCGTTTTAACTTCCACATCATTATAACCATTTTCATTATGATAACACACTAATGCCGCAGCTGTAACACCGGTACCGCAGGAATAGGTCTCATCCTCCACACCTCTTTCATACGTGCGAACGATGATTTTATCATCACCCGCCTGCTCTACAAAATTTACATTGATACCATCATGTTCAAAATCTTTGCTATAGCGGATATCACGGCCTTTTTTATATACATCCATATCCATCACATCCGTCACCAGTTTTATATAATGGGGTGATCCGGTATCCAGGATAAAGTCACCATTAACTTTACGGATTTTATCTACATCCTTCATTTTAAGCGACACGGTACCATCCGTATCTATTTCGGCTTCATGTTCACCATCGGTAGCGATAAATTTATATTCATTGCGGTGAATACCCAGGTGGTAAGCAAATTTTACAATACACCGCCCACCGTTACCGCACATGCTTCCTTCACGGCCATCCGAATTATAATATTTCATTTCAAAATCATAACCGGGCTTCTCATTCAGCAACATAAACCCATCAGCTCCTATGCCCATCCGCCTGTCGCATAGCTCCCGGATCTGGTGTTCCCTGAGTGAAGAATAGCCATTGACCCTGTTATCAACCAGGATAAAATCATTGCCCGTACCCTGGTATTTATAAAATTTTACTGTCATAGTGATTAGTCGTAAGTGGTAAATGGCTAGTGGCTAGTGGGATTAAGCTGAAGTTTTCAATCCTATTTGCTTAGCAAACTGAAAGTTGATTCAGTATGTTTTCCCCCATCTGCCATTTCCCCTTTTTTAGTATTTCAATATTATTACCTGTTTCAAAATTTCGTCACTGTTCTATTTAAATCCATTGATCAACCATTTCTCTAAGGCGCATTTCCAGCGCCTAAAGGAAATGTCCAGCGCCTCTTTTTCGCTTACAATAAACCTCTTATTACTATAAACACTCTCAGCGAAAAATCAGCGCCTCCCGTTACTCCGCTCAGCACGAAGCGGAGTCTACCATTACCTCTTCAAACCAGTCAACAAATTTAGACCTTTCGGTATCTCTGGGGCGTTGGCCCGGAAAAAAGGCGGAGCATTCTTTTTTCCTTGACTTTTTTGTTTCTTTTTTTGTCAAGAAAAAAAGAAAAGAAGAAAACAGAATACTTCTTGCCATTTACTTTGTCATGTCCTGATAAAAGTTGACACTATTACCCTGGTTTTCCTCCAACTTTCTGACTGCTTCTCATCAACCCACCCCGATTTTCTATATAATAAATTCTCCTAAATCCGCCCCTCCAAGGAGGGGAAGCTCACTAAGGACACATATAGCTATCGGAATTTCCCCTGACAAAAAAATAAATCCATTTATCAACCATTTCTCATAAGGACATTTCCATCGCCTAAAGGAAATGTCCAGCGCCTCTTTTTCGCTTACTATAAACCGCTTAATACTATAAACACTCTCAGCGAAAAATCAGCGCCTCCCGTTGCTACGCACAGCACGACAAAGAATCTTCATCCTTCCACTCCGATTAAATAAACGACTTTCAACCGATCGGAATCCTTGTGCGTTGGCCCGGCAAAACCCGCGGAGCGTTGGTGTTTGCCTTGACTTTTTTTGTTATCTTTTTTGCGTCAAGGCAAAAAAGTAAATAAAGAAACAATTAAAAGAACTTGATTTCAAAAACAGGGACTCACCAGCCCCCACTACCCACCCATCTCCTTCGAAAAAATCTCCATAAACCTCACAATCAACCTCTCCACCGCCGCCTTCCCATCTCTCGAAAATTCCTTTTTAACCCTATTCGCCACCATCACATTTACAGCAAGACAATTATGCCCCAATAATTTCCCTAACCCATAAATCGCCGATGTTTCCATTTCAAAATTAGTAATCCGGTGCTGACCAAAACGAAAATCCGTCAACCTGTTGATAAGTCCCGGATTGCGTACGCCCAACCTCAATACCCGACCCTGCGGTCCATAAAACCCCGGGCAGGTAACAGTAATGCCCTGGTGAAAATCCTTTACAAAATGTTTCAGGAGTGATCCGGCCGCACTGCTGATATACGGATAGCTCATTTGTCCGTGCATCTGTGTATGGGTAACAAAAGATTGCAGCAATAGTTGTTCCTCATCATTTTGTTCATGCCGGTAAAAATTCATCAGGTTGTCAATACCCAGGCCATGGGTAGAAGCAACAAAGCTATCAACGGGAATATCGGCCTGCAATGAACCCGATGTACCGATCCGGATAATATTAAGAGGCGTTAATTTGTCTTTGATCTGGCGGGTTTCAAAATCAATATTAACAAGGGCGTCCAGTTCATTGACAACGATATCAATATTATCCGGCCCGATGCCCGATGATAAAACGGTCAGTCTTTTTTTACCCACATATCCGGTATGACTGATAAATTCCCGGTGTTGTCTTGTTATTTCTACGGTATCAAAATGTTTACTCACTTCCCTGACCCGGTCCGGATCGCCGACTGTAATAACGGTGGCTGCTATTTCTTCGGGGCGAAGATCAAGATGGTACACAGCTCCCCGTGAATTAATGATCAATTCTGATTCAGCAATACGGCTCATACAAGATTTTTAAGGTAATGGGTTCAATCAATTATCAAAAATATCCTATTTTCGCAGCGATTCAAAAAACGGTCCTTTGGCCGAGTGGCTAGGCAAAGCTCTGCAAAAGCTTCTACAGCGGTTCGAATCCGCTAGGGACCTCTGGAAATGAAAAGACCTGTCGATAGTTATTGGCAGGTCTTTTTTTATTAGAGTTTTTATTTAGCCAGCTGCATTGCTACTATCATCGTCTGTTGCGTCGCACTCTTCATCGTTCGGTAATTCTACTCAGCTTTGCTTATTTTGCGTGATATTAACCTGTAGATTTGAATGTCAACAAAGTTTTTCACAAACGAGAACGGAAATTCACTTTTAAAAAAATTCAAAGGAGCCTTTGAACATATTGCTGACATATATGCTTTTCATGCAGTCGTCGGTTATTTCCGCTCCTCAGGCTATTTTTCAATACGGGATCATTTACAAAAAGTATCGGAAGTAAAAATTCTGGTGGGTATAAATGTAGATGCAATAAGCGCTGAAGCAAAAAAAAGAGGATTGATGTTTTTTGGCGATCCTGACAGGAGCCGTGATGAATTTGTAAAATGGATGCAGAAAGATATTAAAGAGGCGAACTATTCCAAAGAAGTAGAAGATGGCATCCTGCAATTCATGGGGGATATCGTGGATAAAAAAATCCAGATACGTGTTCATAAAACAAAAAAACTACACGCCAAAATTTACATATTTCTCCCCAAAAAATTCAATGAATATTCAGGAGGTGAAGTAATAACAGGTTCTTCAAATCTGACCAACGAAGGCATTGGAACTCATGACGGAGCTAATTATGAATTTAATGTTTGCCTTCGTGATTATGGCGATGTGCAGTTTGCCGAAAATGAATTTCAAAAACTTTGGGAAGAAGGAGAGGAGATATTGCCTGTTGATATCACAAGAATAAAATCCAGAACGCATATTGGTCAACTTTATACACCTTTTGAAATTTATATAAAGCTGTTGATTGAATACTTTGGTAAAAACATTGATTACGATCCTGATTCCGTAGGCGACCTTCCACAGAATTTTAAAAAATTGACTTATCAGGTAGATGCAGTAAACCAGGGTTATCAAATGCTGTTGGAACATAATGGTTTTATGCTGGCTGATGTGGTAGGTCTTGGCAAAACAGTTGTTGCCAGTATGATTGCAAAACGCTTCTTAATTGCCAATGGCACACTCAATACCAAGATTCTCGTTGTTTATCCGCCACCACTCGAAAGAACATGGAAAAAAACGTTCAGTCAGTTTGGTTTGGACAGACATACGGAGTTTATCAGTAATGGCAGTCTTCATAAAATATTAGAAAATAAAAAAGATGACCACTGGCCAAAAGAGGACTATGATCTGGTGCTGGTAGATGAAGCGCATAAATTCCGTAACCACAAATCACAAATGTTTAATGAGCTGCAGGTGATTTGTAAAACACCCAGAGCGGTAGAAGGGAATGTGCCGGGTAGGCAAAAGAAAGTCATTCTTATTTCAGCTACACCACTAAATAACAGGCCGGAAGATATTTATTATCAACTGCAATTATTCACCGATGCCCGTAAGTCGACACTCGATATTACTAACCTGCAGGGCTTTTTTGCTCCATTAATTAAAAGATACAAAGAGGTGTTAGCCGCTGCAAAACTAACCGGCAGACCTGACATTAATTCTTTACGGGTTATTTATTCTGCTATCAGGGACAAAGTATTGCAGCAAATTACAGTTCGCCGTACACGAACAGATGTAAAAAATTATAAAGATTACCTGAAAGATTTAACCGAGCAGGGTATCAGATTTCCGGAAATTGCGGAACCCAAAGCGATAGAATATGAGATGGATAAGGAACTCGAATCCTTATTCTACCAAACCATCGCATACCTTGTTGATGAAAACAGGATCGGTTATTTCCGGTACAAAGCTATTTCGGGTTTATTACCGGAAGTAAAAGAGAAATATTATACCAATGCCGACCGGGCTTCATTAACATTGGGACAGATTATCATGACCCAATTGATAAAACGACTCGAAAGTTCCTTTACCGCCTTCAAAATTTCACTGGATAATTTCAAAGTTTCTACTGAACGGATGATTGACATGTTCAGTAAAGGAAAGGTTTATGTGGCCCCGGATGCTAAAGTGAATGAACTGATGAACAAAGACTGGAGCGACGAAGAAATTGAAGAACGCATCTTAGAATTATCCGAAAAAAATCCACGCAACCAAATCTTTTCACCGGTAGACTTTAAAGAAGATTTTTTAGAAAGTTTGCGTCGCGATGTTGAATCGCTCAATGAACTCTGTGAAGCATGGGCAAAAGTGGAACAGGACCCAAAATGGGATGTTTTCTTGCATTTGTTTAAAACCGAATTGCTGCGAAATGATTTAAATCCTTCCGGCAAGCTGGTGATCTTTACCGAATCAAAAGAAACAGTTAAATACCTGGCAAAACAATTTGAAAAGGAAGGATACACCAAATTACTATCCATTTCAGCTGAAAACAGGAAGTCTTTGCAGGATACAATCCAGGATAATTTTGATGCGAATATAAAAGAGTGGAAACATGATTTTGATTTCATCATCAGTACGGAAGTGTTAGCTGAAGGTGTCAACCTGCACCGGGCCAGCATGATTGTAAACTATGACACCCCATGGAATGCTACCAAACTCATGCAGCGTATCGGTAGGGTAAACCGTATCGGCAGTACGGCGGATATGATTTATAATTATGCATTCTATCCTTCCCGGCAGAGTAATGAACTCGTCAGCCTGTATAATAATGCCTATATAAAATTGCAGGGCTTTCATACAGCCTATGGAGAAGATGCGCAAATTTATACGTTGGAAGAAGTGCTGGAACAGGTAAAACTTCATATCAAAGGATTGCCGGAAGATGAAGATAGGCGGCTTCGGTATTTAGAATTCATCCGCAATTTTAAAACGGATAATGAAAAAGAATTTAAACGGATCAAAGCCCTGCCGCTGAAATCAAGAACGGCAAGAGATATAAAAAAATCAGGCAAACCGGTGATAGGAGGCGGTTCATTGATCTTTTTAAAGTCTTCCTATAAAATGGAATTCTATAAAGTAATGCAGGAAGGCCCGGTGGAAGCATTGAATTTTGTAGAAGCCGCCGAACTGTTTGAAGCAAAGAATAATGAATTGAGTATTGCTTTGCCCGAATACCATCATGCGCAGGTGCAGAAAGCCGTCAGCAAATTTGAACAGGATCTTTTGTTGAATACTACAGATACCATCTCTGGTGAACATACAGATGTTAATACTAACCGGGCAAAGAAATTTTTAAGAGACTTAAGGGTAGATAGTACCGATGAAAAATTCAGGCAGGGCTGTAATAATTTATTGGAGCTGCTGGAGAAAGGAACCATCACCAACCTTGCCAATGAACTGCGTAAGCTGCGGCTCAAATATGATAAAAATGAAATCAAATTGCACCAGGCCGAAAACCTGGTATTGCAACTGGCGGTAAAATATGTGCATCCCGTTGATGACGACAATGATACAGAAGCCTTACCTTCAGATCTGCCGGTGGAAGTAACGGACCTGCCGGATATCATTATAACAGAAACCTTTTCCTTGTAAATGGCCAAACCCACCAAAGCATATCTTCTTTGGCTGCAGCAATTGAAAGAACGTATTCGTTCTGCACAAATAAAAGCGGCAATAAAAGTAAATACGGAACTGCTGAGCCTGTATTGGGAATTAGGAAGAGAAATCGCGGAAAAAGAAAAAACCACAGATTGGGGTAACAAATTAATTCCTCAATTATCAAAAGATCTTTCTGATGAATTTCCTAAAATCAAAGGTTTTTCCAGGACCAATCTTTTCTACATCAAAAAATGGCATTTGTTTTATAGCGGGTCTGAGCTGGTTGTCCCACAAGCTGTGAGACAAATTGATTCATTCGGGCAACAACCTGTTGGCCGAATTGTCCAACAGGCTGTTGGACCAAAAAAGGAAATGGAATCAGTTCAACATTCTGAAGCGCCAATTGTCCAACAACCTGTTGGACAATTAAACAGTCCCTACCTATACCAGTTGCCCGCTGAGCTGACAGTTATTCCCTGGGGGCATCACCTGCAGATTATTACCAAGTGCAAAGACGTTAAAGAAGCCCTGTTTTATATTTCTCAAACTACGCAGCACAACTGGAGCCGCAGTGTACTGGTGCATCAAATGGAAAGTGGTTTATATAAAAGAAAAGGCAAAGCGATTACCAACTTTGAATATACTCTGCCCAAACCACAAAGTGACCTTGCCAATGAACTGCTGAAGAACCCGTATCATTTTGATTTTCTCCTTCTCGGTGCTGATGCTTCGGAAAAGGAACTGGAAGATGCATTGCTCACACACCTTACTAAGTTTTTACTGGAGTTGGGTGCAGGCTTTGCATTCCTTGGCAGGCAATACAAAATAACGGTGGAAGAAAAAGACTATGAGCTTGACCTGCTATTTTATCATATCCGCCTGCGCTGCCATGTAGTGGTTGAATTAAAGATCGATGAATTTAAACCAGAATATGCAGGTAAGCTCAACTTTTACCTGTCTGCGGCAGATGCCCAACTGAAGGCCAAGGAAGACCAGCCATCTATCGGCTTGCTGTTATGTAAAAAAGCGGGTAAACTTACCGTTGAGTACTCCCTGAAAGATATCGGCAAGCCGATTGGAGTAAGCGAATACAGGCTTACGGAAAAAATACCTGCTGGCCTGAAAGGAAAATTGCCTACAATAAAAGAAATTGAAAGAGAATTAAAAGATATTAAAGATCCATCCTGATTAAATTTGAAACATGTTATCTGCTGACGATCTAAAAAACATATTTGAAAGCCAATACAACCCCGAAAGCTGGAGAACAGTGTTAAATGAAGTTTTTAGGATTAAAAATTTTCATATTAAGCCGCAAACAATAGGAACAGTATCCAATGATTGGGAAGCAAAAGGTTTTGAGCTTGGAAGCTTTGCTACCATAGAAGGACGGTTGGTGGGTGTATACGAAGTAAAAATTAATGACAGTGTAAAACTGCAATACAATAAGGTTGGATTACGAAATTTACTGAAGCCTATTTACAATGAAGCTGTCGATGCCGCCCTTGTGGTATTTAATCAGGGGCAACAATGGCGTTTCAGTTTTGTAAGCGAAATACGTGTACTGAATAAGGAGACAAACAAACGGGAAAAGAAAGCCACCGACCCAAAACGATATACTTACCTGTTTGGCGAAGGTCAAAAATGTCGTACAGCTGCAGATCGCTTTACCAAAATACAACAACAATATAACCTCTTTGGTGACGGGGTAAAGTTGGAAGAAATCGAAAAAGCCTTTGCGGTCGATACGCTGACCAAAGAATTTTACCGTGAACTGAGCGACTGGTACTTCCGGGCATTAAAAGAAGTACACTATCCGGATGATGCAGAACGGGCCATTAACCCGAAACCCAAAAAGGAAGAGTTAGAGAAAGAAGAAAAAACAAGAAATGCTACCAATGTCATTCGCTTGATTACCCGGTTGATCTTTGTCTGGTTCCTCAAACAAAAAAACCTGGTACCGGATGAACTGTTTCAGAAAGAGGAAATAGATAAGCTGATTAACTACAGGGACAAAACAGGCAGCACTTATTACAAAGCTATTTTACAAAACCTATTCTTTGCTACGTTGAATACAGAAATGGGTGATGAAAATCGAAAGTTTATAGAAAGGCAATATGGGGTGCAAACCTATTACCGGTATAAACGATTTTTTAAAAACACCGACCGGTTCCTCGAATTAACAAAGAACATTCCTTTTTTAAATGGCGGATTGTTTGAAAACTTGGATAAAAATATTGAGGATACAGAAGAGGACAATAAAATACGGATTGACTGCTTTAGCAATGCACTGAAAAATGAAGGACGATTAACCGTGCCTGACAGTTTGTTTTTTAATGAAGAAACAGTTGATCTGAGCGAAGATTACGGTGATAAGAAAAGGAAAAGCCAGAAAGTAAGGGGCTTGGTAAACATATTGCAGAGCTACAATTTTACGATTGAAGAAAACACACCGTTTGAAATAGAAGTAGCCCTTGATCCCGAACTACTGGGTAAAGTATTTGAGAACCTGCTGGCCAGTTATAATCCCGAAACAGAAACAACAGCCCGGAAAATGACCGGTTCTTTCTATACACCAAGGGAAATTGTTGATTATATGGTGGATGAAAGTCTAAAAGCCTACCTCGCTAATGTTTTGCCGGAACAACCGTAAGAAAAACTCAACCAGTTATTTTCATACACAACAGAGGTTCTTTCGCTGGATGGAGAAGAAAAAGATAAACTGATACATGCTTTGGATGAAGCAAAAATATTGGACCCTGCCTGTGGTTCTGGCGCTTTTCCTATGGGGGTGCTACATAAAATGGTTTTGCTGCTAACCAAACTGGACCCCGATAATAAAAACTGGAAAGAGATACAACGGAAAAAAGCTATTAAGGAAACTGAAGAAGCTTTCAGACTGGGAAATAAGGCTGACAGAGATGAAAGGTTGCAAAATATAAGTGAAGCGTTTGAAGAAAATAGCGATGACTATGGAAGAAAGCTCTACCTGATAGAAAATTGTATTTACGGAGTAGATATACAGCCAATTG
>CAMLEX010000014.1 GCA_946479055.1 uncultured Bacteroidota bacterium
GGTGCAGTAACAATTTGACAACTTCGTTTGCTATTCAATGTTATTGGTATAAAGAATTAACAGGCGATAAAACGTATGATGAATTGGAACAAGCCAATTTCGACTGGCTCTTTGGCTGCAATCCATGGGGTACAAGCATGGTATATGGTTTGCCTGCCTGGGGCGATACGCCGGTTGATCCGCATTCTGCTTTTACTCATTTAAAAAATTATCCGATTGACGGCGGTCTTGTTGATGGTCCGGTGTATGGAAATATTTATAAAAACCTGATTGGAATTTCTTTAAATGATCCGGATGAATACGAGGAATTTCAAAGTGATCTTGTTGTTTATCATGATGACTATGGCGACTACAGCACCAATGAACCAACGATGGATGGAACGGCTTCGCTTATTTATTTGTTAGCTGCGAAGGAGGCGGAAATGCACCCCTCTAAATCTTCCCTGGAGGAGACTTACGACGAGTCATTAAATAAGAAGTTTTCCTACAGTTATGGAGCTATTGTACGAGGGGATAGTGCACAAAAGAAAATAGGAATTGTTTTTACCGGAGATGAATTTGCTGATGGCGGAATCTTTATCGCAAAAACATTACAACAGGAAAAAATAAAATCATCCTTTTTTTTAGCCGGAAGATTTTACCGTAACGATGATTTCAAGAAAATCACAAAGCGTTTAAAAAAAGATGGACATTACCTTGGTGCACATGGAAATGAGCACCTGCTTTACTGTGATTGGCAAAAAAGAGACAGCCTTTTAGTTACTGAACAACAATTCAAATCCGACCTGGCCAATAATTACGCGGAATTGAAAAAATATAGAATTGCAAAAAGCCAGGCAGCTTATTTTCTTCCGCCTTATGAATGGTATAATGATACGATTGCCGCCTGGACAAATGAGTCCGGTTTGCAACTTATCAATTATACTCCGGGTACAGGAAGTGCGGCTGATTACACTACACCGGATATGAAAAATTATCGCAGTAGTGAAGAAATTTATCGTTCAATAATTAATTATGAACAAATAAAACCAGCTGGTCTCAATGGCTTCATTCTGCTCCTTCATATTGGAACTGACCCTGAAAGAACTGATAAGTTTTATTACAAGCTTCCACAATTAATAAAATATCTTAAAACAAAAGGGTATCAATTCCAGACCGTTAATCAACTCTTAAAGCCTGAGTAAGATCAAGGGATACCCCCCTATTCACCATTGCCCACTCACCATTCACTTTTCTTATCTTTGCGCCATGCACTTCGAAAAAATAAATAATAAGGGGCAGGCCCGCCTTTTTAAAAGTGATTACCTTGAAATGCTGACAAAGACGCATCCCCTGGTGATCTGGGGTATGTATTTGCCGGTTATTATCTATATGTTGTATTACAGTAATACCCGGTTGGAATATCCTTTGTTTCGTGTTATCCTAACCTTTATTGGCGGGATGTTTTTCTGGTCTTTTTTTGAATATTTAGCTCACCGGTTCCTTTTTCATTGGGTAGCTGAAAGTGGAAGAGCCCAAAAATTTATTTATACTCTGCATGGCAATCATCATCATTATCCAAGAGATAAGCAAAGGTTGTTTATGCCACCGGTGCCCAGTATTATTATTTCTTCTGCCATCTTTGGTTTGCTTTATCTTATTATAAGAGAAAATACATTTATGTTTTTTCCTGGTTTTATATTAGGCTACCTGATGTACGGTACCATGCACTATGCTATTCATGCATGGAACCCGCCGTTTAAATGGATGAAGCCTTTGTGGAGAAATCATCACCTGCATCATTATAAAAACGAACATAATGGTTTTGGTGTAAGTTCTACCATCTGGGATCATGTATTCGGCACCATGTTCGATCTTAAAAAAGAAAAAGAAGATAAAGAGAAAGTGAAGGAACTCATGTTTGAAAAAAATAAAAATTAAAAATAAAAGGAGGCCCGAAGCCTCCTTTTATTTTTAATTAATAGCAGTTAATATGAAACGTCTAACTCTCTGACTATTTATTCAACATTATTTTAATCGTACCTATCAATAAGATATTTGCTGCATGTGGGTCTGTGTCATGGTGGCCTTACCCTTTAGGGGAAGGTCGGGATGGGGTTTCTATTTTAAATACTGCTGCGTGCTGGCTGGATACTTTACCTGTTATAGAAGAAGGAACTGTAATAATAGTATTGCCACCTTCTGTTTTCCATTTCAGTTTTGCATTCGTTCCTAATAAAGAAATTTTGCTTCCTTTAGTTGTTGCAACATTTTTTAAAACAACCTTTGCAGGTAGCGACACGTTGTCTGTTTCGGATAAATAAAATGCATAGACATTGCCCCCATCCTTTGCTTGTGTATAATAGATATTATCAGTTGAGTAAGGAGCCATTGGTTTTGAATTATAGATGCCTTCTCCATTAACAGCTATCCATTTTCCTATTTCCTGCAAACGGTTATATGCTACAGGGTCCCAATCTCCATCTGGACCAGGACCAATATTGAGCAGGAAGTTTCCACCTCTTGAAACAATTTTTATAAGAAGCTGAATAAGCTTATGGGAGGATTTATAATTATCGTTAGGTACATAGCTCCAGGAGTCGCCCATTGTCATACAAGTTTCCCAGGGAAATGGCAACGGTTCATTGGGGACTTCCTGTTCAGGGGTAGTGTAGTTTTCATATTCGCCGGTTACTGTTCTGTCTACTATTAGCATACCCGGATGATAGCTTCTTGCCATATCTGCTATCCGTTTCATATCAATATCCTGGTCTATTTTAATACCACGTTGCCATTCCACACTTGTATCTACAGTTGATAATGGCCTTACCCATCCACCATCCAGCCAAAGAATATCCACTTTACCATATTGACTCATTAATTCTTTGATCTGGTTATAAGTAAAGTCTTTAAATGACTTCCATCTTTCGGGATATTTTTTTACTTCATAATTCACATTACGGTCTTTTGGTGGAAAATAAGGCCACCAGTAATTTTCGGTGTGCCAATCAGGCTTGGAAAAATAGGCGCCGATTGAAAATCCTTCTTTGCGAAAAGCATTGAAGATCTCTTTGGTTACATTACTTCTTGGGTTGGCAGAAAAAGGTGTTTTACTGCTTGTTATTTTATAATCTGTTTCTTTTGTATCAAACATGCTGAAGCCATCATGATGTTTGGTAGTAAAAATCATGTATTTCATACCGGCAGCTTTTGCAGCCTCTACCCATTTTTCCGGAGCAAACTTTACAGGGTTAAAAGTGGTTTGCAGATTTTCATAAGCCTTTATATACTCTGTATAATTTTTTGAATAAGGACCTCTACGCTGAGTCCATCCCTCATCTTCCGGGCAAATGCTCCAGCTTTCTACAATACCCCATTGGCTGTATGTGCCCCAATGCATAAACAGTCCAAATTTTTTATCCTGCCACTGATCGATACTTTTTTGAACAAGCGGGTCGGAGGGAGCCACGTATTTATGATGTTGGGAAATAGCGGTTAACCGGAGAAAAACAAGAAGAGAACAAATAAAGAAGTTTTTCATGAACAAATATTTTTGGTGTGAATTTATGAAATTAACAAATGGGGACGGGGAATAGCATGCTACCATTTTTCATTCTCATCAATATCAGTCTCTTTTTTTCGGAATGACTCCCGGGATTTTATTTTTTGTAGTTGTCTTTCAATGATAAGCCCGGCAATTATTGTCCCTGCATCTTCGCCAGGATTATCTTGTAGTAATTGCCTCAACCTTAATTCATTTATATCCACCCGGTAAAGAATGCTGATCAGTTTATGAAAATTATTACTGATAAGCGGATTAATATAATCGGCCAATAGTTTTTTTAATTCGTTCATGGACAGGTTCTCCTTCAAATCAACCTCCAGAGATTCACGGATAGCAGCGATAAGATTTTTATCAGGAGAAACCATAGCAAATTAAAATTTATCAATCACCCCCATTCCAAACAAGGCGAAATCATATTTTACAGGATCTTTCTCATCTAAAGTACGCAGATAATTGGTCAATTCTACAGCAGCCCGCCAATCAGTTTGTTTTCTGTGAAGCAGGTTAAAACGTTTAGCCACTCTGGCCACATGAAGATCTATCGGACATACTAATTGTGAAGGGTTAATTTTTTCCCAGATACCAAAGTCAACACCTTTCTTATCATTACGAACCATCCATCTCAAAAACATGTTCAGGCGTTTACAAGTTGATCCTCGTTCAGGGTTTGCAATGTGCTTTTTTGTTCTGTGCGGAACATGATCAAGTGAAAAGAAATAATGGTGAAAGCCAATCAGCATTTTTTCAATTGTTTCGCCGTGCATAGTGAAGGCGGATTCAAGGCTTGTATGCTGGGTGTAATGCTGTTTAAAAAAATCAACGAAGTAAAGCAGGTCTGTATCGGTAAATGTTCTGTGTTTAAAGCCTATTAATTTTTTTATATCGTTAACATCATGGTGCAGGCAGAACTCATGAGGCTGCATCTCCATCCTTTGCATAAGTTCTTTTGATTTTTGTATAATGGTAGTGCGGTTGCCCCAGGAAAAAATCGCAGCAAAAAAACCTGCTATTTCAATATCTTGTTTTTTAGTAAATAAATGCGGAATACTAATGGGGTCGTCCTGAATAAAAAAAGGTTGATTATATTCATCAACCTTTTTATCCAAAAAATCTTTCAGACTTGTTTTATTCATGCATAAAATTAAGCACTTTATTGTCAGACCACTCTATCGCCCCTGATAAGTCTTAGTATTATTGCAATTATTGCAATGACAAGGAGAATGTGAATGAGTCCTCCTGCTGAAAAAACAAAGAATCCCAAAAGCCAACCGATTATCAGGATTACAGCAATAAGGTAAAGCATAGTTGTAAGTTTAAAATTATCAAAACTTAATTCCATTTCTATTACTATACTTTACAGATACAATGCCAAAGATGCTGGAGCCAGAGGTTAGAAATCAGACTTCCGATTTCTAACCTCTGGTCTATGTAATTTATCCGATAGCCTGGTCCAGATCTGCAATAAGATCATCTGCATCTTCAATACCAACGCTTAATCTGATCAACGAATCAGCCAATCCATTTTTAATTCTTTCTTCCCTTGGAATAGAAGCATGCGTCATAGATGCAGGGTGATTTATCAGCGATTCAACACCACCAAGGCTTTCAGCCAACGCAAATAATTTTGTTGACGACAACACTCTCTTTGTCTCCTTTTCGCCTTCATCTTTCAGCACAAAACTTATCATGCCGCCAAAACCCCGCATTTGTTTCTTTGCAATGGCATAACCCGGATGATCTTCAAATCCCGGCCAATAGACTTTTGCTACCTTGGAATTGTTATGCAGCCAGTGGGCAATTTTTTCCCCATTAACACAATGTTGCTGCATCCGTACATGCAATGTTTTTATTCCTCGTAACACCAAAAAACAATCCATAGGGCCTGGCACTGCGCCGCAGCTCTTTTGAATGAAGTATAATTTTTCACGAAGGGCTGCATCGTTCATCACCAACGCACCTTGTATTACATCACTGTGACCACCCAGGTATTTAGTTGACGAATGCATTACTATATCAGCGCCGAGGTCCAGGGGATTTTGCAAGTATGGTGAAGCAAATGTATTGTCTACACACAACCATGCTCCCGCTTCTTTTGCCAGTATTGAAACCGCTGTAATGTCTGAGATGTTCATCAGCGGATTAGTTGGCGTTTCCAGCCAGATCAGTTTTGTCTTTTTGGAAACCAGTTTTTTTATGTTATCAGTATTGGTAGTATCTGTATAAATGAATTTGATACCAAACTTTTCAAATATTTTAGTGAACAATCGGTAAGTACCACCATACATATCGCTGGCCGCTATTACTTCATCACCGGGTTCCAGCAATTTAATAACAGCATCCGTAGCCGCTACACCACTGCCGAAAGCCAGGCCAAATTTCCCGTTTTCAATAATCGCCAATGCCTTTTCCAATGCTTGTCGTGTAGGATTTTGACTTCGGGCATATTCAAACCCTTTGTTTTTGCCAGGGGCTTCCTGTACATAGGTAGAGGTTTGAAAAATCGGGGTCATGATAGCGCCGGTCGAAGGATCAGGTTCTGCCCCGGCATGAATGAATTTTGTAGCTAGCTTCATATGATGATTAACTGATGTTGTTATGATTAATGAGTGCAAAGATGGGAAATAATCAATAAAGGCATTTATTTGAAATAGTATTTGCCATTCATCCTGCATCTGTTTGCTTTAACAAATGGTTAAAGGCGGTGTTTACAAACAATAAATCATGTTTCATACCTGCAAAACAATTTCTCAATTTCTATTTAAAAGGTTTCAGAGGTTTTTGTGATTTTATACATACTAAGCTGGTAACAAGAGCTATTACCAATAATGGATATTCCCTTGTCATTGCTTAAGTGTACGGGTAGCTTTACTAAAGCTTTTAATAACCTCAAAAATCAGAGATCATGAAACGAGTCATAAAATTTTTGAGCTATCATCCCACGCAGCGATAAAAATTTTATGACGAATTCCCTGTCTGCCGAAAGGCAGGCATTTTGCCAAAAACCAATAAAAATTAAACAAAATGAAAAAAGTAATCTACCTGGCTTTCTTGCTGACGGGTTTTGTAGCAATAGCCGCTCCTGCTCCATCTGAAATAAATGAAAAAATAATGAAAGCATTTAATGAAACTTTTACCGCTGCGCAAAATGTAAGCTGGCAGGAGTATGAAGATTATAGCCAGGCTAGTTTTGTGATTGACAAAATCGTGGTAAGGGCGCAATATGCTGAGGATGGCAGGTTGATAAGAACTATCCGTTACTATAGCGAAAAAGAACTACTTCCTAATATTGTAGCAAAGTTGAAAAAAAGATATGCTGGTAAAGAAATAACAGGAGTTACTGAAAGTTCATCTGATGATGAGGTTAGTTTTACAATTAATATCAAAGATGAAAATAACTGGTATATCGTCAAAGCAGATGTATATGGCAATCTGCAACAAACCGAAAAATTTAAAAGAGCTGATAAGTGATACTTCCAGCCACGAATTACACTAATGACAAGAAGAGTGAAAATGATAAGCGTTACTGTTAATTAGTGTAATTCGTGATATATCAGATAAAAAATGCTGCCGTTAAATATCTCCAGTCATTGGTATTTGTCTCGTAGGCCGAAGAACCCTGTATCGGTTTTGTAATTATTCCCGGATTTAATATTTTTTCCTTTACAAGCTTTTGCCGGGCTTCCTGTATCATTTCTCTGAGTTTTTTATTTTGCATCCATTGTTTTTGTGGCGGCTCAAATCCTACTTTATCCCGCCTCCAGGTTATTTCCGCAGGCAAGCGTTTCCCCATACTTTCTCTCAACAACCATTTTGTCCATCCTTGCCGTATTTTGAAATGAGGTGGCAGTGTGAAAATAAATTCCACCAGCCCGTGATTCAGAAAAGGTAAACGGACCTCCCGGCCATGCGCCATCGAGTTTCTGTCTGCATAGCGTAATAATTCTTCAAGCCCATGTACACAGGTATTAAAATATAAAAGACCATTCAAATGCCTGAGTTCGGGAGTAGTATAATAGGCTTCCTTGCTTTGTAATTTTACAAACTCTTTATCCAGGTCTTCGTGATTTAATGCATGAAAAAGATATTGGCGTTCCAATATTACTGAAGCAAGATCAGGCAATAAAGAAGCTAGTATATTTTTAAAACCAAATTTTTCCTGTATACCAATTTTCCGTGCCGCCGCTATTTCTCCGCTCTGCATCAATTTTCTTTTTTGAAACAATTCCTGCCAATACCATTTGTAGTATTTGTGATAGCCAGCCAATGTCTCATCGGCGCCCTGCCCGTCAAGCAATACTGTTACATGCTGTTGCCTGGCTAGTTCAAAGACTTTGTACTGGGCAAAGGCACTCGCTGACCCAACCGGTTCTTCCTGGTGGTATAAAAAACTTTCCCAATCATTAATTAGATCTTCAACATTGATAGAAACCAGCTGTTGTTGTAACCCAAATTGGTTAGCTACCTGGCTGGAGAAATACTGTTCATTCTTTTCAAACCCAGGAAATATTGCAGTGAAACATTTATGGTTTTGGCTCGTAGCCCGCAGCTCATGGCTCATGGCTGCTATCGAAGAACTATCAAGACCACCACTTAAGGAGGTGCCGATAGCTACATCACTCCTTAATCTTCTTTTTACAGAGGTTTCAAAAAAATGATGGAACTTTTCTATCGCTTCTGCATCTGTAATTTTGTTATCCTGGAGTTCAGGATTAATGTCCCAATACTTTTCAATAACCAGTTCGCCTGATGACGGTGTGTAGTAAAGCCTTGATGCTGGTGGAAGTTTTAAAATATTTTCAAAAAAAGTTTCTTCCGGTTGTTCGGGATTGTCAACATAGCCAATGGTTATAAAATTGAACAACATTTTCAGGTTAGCTATTCGCTGTATACCCGTTGCCCACAATGCTTTCATTTCTGAAGCAAAAACAAATTTTTCTTTATCGTAATAATAGAAAAAAGGCTTTTCGCCAAAGCGGTCCCTTGCAGCAAACAATTCCTGTTCTTGTTCATCCCAGATTGCAAGGGCAAACATGCCATCAAAATGTTCAACACATTCATCATTCCAATGATCATAAGCGGCTGCTATTACTTCTGTGTCGGATTGTGTCCGGAAGGAATAACCTTTCTGTACCAGCTCATTTTTTAATTCAATATAATTGTAGATCTCTCCGTTGTGGACAAGGCTGTAGCGATTGAGATAATGCATTGGTTGTGCAGCGGCTTCACTAAGATCAATTATCGAAAGCCGGCGATGGCCGAGAAGTACTGTTTTATTTTCGTTTTGCCACAATCCTTCTCCATCAGGCCCCCGGTGGGTCAGTGTACCCGTCATTTTTTTCAAATGAGGAATTCCGTATTTGTTCGGATCAACCTGAATGATGCCAGCGATACCACACATATTGTAAATATCGAAAATAATCCGGAGCCGGGCTGAATTGTAATTATGTAAACTGTTTTATTTTCCCTTCAACAATTGCTGCGATTGAAAATAACAGCAATTGTTGGAAAATCTTTACAAGATAAAAAGGGGCTAAGATCTAAGGTGTCCTTTTAGGGGACAGGGGTTAAAATTTGATCGGCAATTTGGCTACCACATCAGCCCAGGCTATAACAAGGTTGGCACCTGTATCTGCTTTTTCAAATACCATCGTGAAATATTCCAGTGAAGTACCGTTTGTTGATACAGGTATTTCAAACCGGCCTATATCTTTAGTACTGTCTTGTTTTAATCCCCATGTATCAATATTAGAGTTTAAAATTATTGTCCATGTATCAACATGTGGTATCCCATAAATAATATAGCGACCGGCCTTTATTTTTTTCCCCTGGATAGTAGCTGGTTTATAAAAAGTTATTTCCGACGCTTCATTAGCCCCCAATCGCCAGGTTTCATCATATTTCAATATACCATTAAACAAAGCCCGTCTTTGTAAATGCGGACGGCTATATATAAGCCGGGCAACAGGTGGTGGTGTATTGGCATTGGCCATTTTAATTTTAGGATAATCAACCGGAAAGTAACTCATATCCATAGGAGATACATCAACACTGGCATATGTATTGGCGGCTATTTCCGGCTGTTGCTTGATAAGCGTATCCGGAATTTTAACCTTTTGGTCAACAGGTGCTTCTTTTTGTTTTTGCTCACAGGCAATAGCAGTAATAAAAAAAGATAAGAGAAATAAAGTCAAATATTGTGTGGTGACTGTCTTCATATAAATAATACATTATAGAAAAATGGGCAATGCCACTTTGATGTTTTCCCAGGCAACGATAAGATTAATAGCTGAATTTTCCTTTTCAAAAGTAATAGCAAGTGATTCAGCAGGTTCACTTAATGTTTGAACCGGGGAATCAACCCGAACTACATCTTTAGACGGGTTATATTTAAAAGAACCCCAGATATCGGTTTCTTTGTTGATTATAAATGTCCAGGCTTTTTCATTTACAATTGCATATAGGGTGTAACGGCCTTTGGCAATTTTTTTGCCTCCTATCGTTACTGGTTTATAAAACTCAATCTCAGTTGCTTCGTTTGCTCCCAACCGCCACAACTTTCCATATTCTACCAGTCCTCCAAAAACGGTTCTGCCTTCTTTTTTGGGTCGGCTATAAATGACTCTTGCAGTAAGAGGTTCTGTTATTTTGTCTTGCGCTTTCAAACTTGGGTACCGAAGAGGATAATAACATATATCCAAAGGTGATTTATCAACTGCAGGAAGGCTGGATTGAGCTATTGCCCCAAAAGAAAGAAATAATACGGCGGCAGCTAAAAATATACTCTTTTTCATAAAAATGTATTTGCAAAAATAAGTGATTCAACTATTGATGAATGCCTTTTATTGATTTGCTATCTCTTTCAGTATTTCATATTGCCTGAAAATGTAGGGCATGGCATCATCCCAGAAATGACGATAACACTCCTGCAATGGTTGGTAGTGTTTTTCAAACAAACGTGAGGCAGTTTCACTTTCCGTTAAATAAGTTGACCGATGCACCAACCCTCCAAAGCTTTTTTCTGTTCCCCAAATAGTGCGGTAATTGAAAAGCCAGTTTTGAGATTTCATATAAGGGAACATGCCTGCAAACCGGTCAGGAAACCATTGTTTATTTTCTTCCAGGGAATGATAGACCTGATGAGAAAAACTGAAAAGAGAAGATTCGGTAAACTCGTTGGTATCAATAGCTAAAAAATGATCATAGACTACATCAATAAAAGCGCCGCTATACAGGCGGTAATGTGGCCTAAAAAATTCTTTCGCTTCTTTAGTTGCGGGATGATTGTCAGTAAAAGTATCAATAATACGATGAAGCATAATTCCGGCCTGGATTCGGGTAGGATAATCGAACTTCTTTTTACCTTTTACAAAATCACTGATCATATTGCCCACTAATATATCCGGATCATTAAAAGACAAAAATGCATGAGCCAGGTAATTCATACTTTAAAGATAGGGAGTTGTGGGTAGTGAGAAGTGGAACGTCAAAAATGAATAGTGATGAAAAAATATCTTACTACAGACACTTACAATTAAACCAGTAACTGGCAACCAGCAACTCCTTACAGACTACCCGCCATTCACTTTTCAGCACTCAATTCTTTATTTTTTTTATACAATCTGTATGAGTAAACAGCGGGTATAATGACTAATATTATGGTCACTGTAAAAAATACAATAAAGGAAATTGTATCTGGTAGTAAAAGGCACAACAGTGAAAGTCCCAAGCCCCCCGCAAACCAGATCTTGCCTGCCAGTAAATGTGTTTTCCGCCAGTTTTCTGCATTATTTAAAGTCCACGGTACCCGAAAGCCTGCGAAATAATTTGGTTTAATATTATGCATGTAATTGCCAATAAAACAAAAGAGCAACCCTACGCCTGCAAAAACATAGCGGATTCCTAATTCAAATCCTCCTTTTGCAGAACTGTAAATTATAAAGCAAGACATGGCCGATATAAAAATGCTTATTACAAAGGCCATCCGGATCAGGCGGTCTTTATTTTCAATCGCATATTTTTTAGGATCAATCTTATAAATATTTGAAAGCAGGAAAAATAAACCGATGCTCACTAATGCAAGAACACCTGTCATTACCAGTAATTCAGTTTTATCGCCATACCGGTCAGGATGGCCTTGCAGGTCAAAGTGCATGGCTATTTTTTCCGGCAATGATTTCCAGATAACAAGAAGATAAACTAGAGGAATGACGGCAATTGGCCAGATGAGTATTTTGAAATATTTATTCATAATTATTTTCTTTTTGATTTGAATTGCATGAGCCATTTCATTATTTCATCCACTACCGTTGTATTTAATGAATAGTAAACATATTGTCCTTCTTTCTCTGCTATTACCAGTTTGGCCTGCTTCAGCAGGTCAAGATGGTGGGAAATACTGGGGCCGGATATTTTAAAACGTTCGACTATTTCCCCGGCTGTCATATCCCTTTCCTGCAGCAGTTGGAGTATTTCCCGCCTTGTCGGATCATTGAGTGCTTTAAAAATTGTATTCATTCCTTCAATTGATTCGTTAGCTATTTAGACAAATATCTAAATAACTTTTGGATAATAAAAATAAAAAAATGTATCAATTGTGATACTGCCCTTTATAAAAGGTAGAAAAGTATGGATGTGCGGTTAATGAATGTAAACCCTTGTTAACAGTGTTTAACAGCCGTTCCCATTAATCCTAATTCACTTGCCATGGGGTGTAACCTAATCTACTTTTACACCGTCATACTTACCAAATGACAATTTTTAAAAAGTAAACCTTAATCATTAAAATAATCAGAACATGAAAAAGATCATCATTATGCTGGCAGTAGCAATAAGCAGTTTAACTGCATTTGCCAGGGAAGAAAATGTAAGCACAACAGTTTTAAATTCTTTTAACAAACAGTTTGCCGGTGCCAAGGAAGTGCAATGGACAACCACCAATGACTATTACAAAGCAGCTTTTATCTACAATGGACAGAACGTAAGTGCTTTCTACCAATTAGATGGCGGGTTAATAGCAATGACAAGAAACATCAGCTCTTTGGAACTTCCCATCAGCCTTCAAACCAATCTTAAAAACAACTATAGTAAATATTGGATATCAGATCTGTTTGAGGTGTCTAATAATGAAGGAACGAGCTATTACATTACAATTGAAAATGCCGAAACAAAAATCATTTTGAAATCCAATGATGCCGGCAAGTGGAACAACTATAAGAAAATGGCAAAAATATAAGCCCGCCTGAATGGCCAGGCCGGGCAGGCAGTTAGTTTTGGTGTGTGGTAAAAAGCCCCGTCTTTCACATACAGAAAGCGGGGTCTTTCTAAAACTCATTACTGCGGTTACCAGGAATCTTTAGCAAGTTGTTTATATACAATCTCCGGTTGCTATTGCTTTAAAAATAACTTTAAGTCTTTTCAGATCAAATATCATTAATCATTAAACCTCTTATTTATGAAAAAGATTTTTTTAATATTATCATTATCTCTAGCAGTTGTTCTTACAACAGCTGCACGTCCTGCCACAAAAGAAGATCCCCGTGCTGAACAGGCATTCAGCAAAATGTTTGCAGGTGCTTCTCATGTTAAATGGGAAAAAACAAAAGAAGGGTTCACTAAGGTTTCGTTTGTATGGGGAGATCACCGGACAATTGCTTATTTTGATGCAAAAGCTGAATTAGTAGGAACAATACGTGGCTTGTTTTTTAAAGAATTGCCTTTGTCTGTAGCCAAGGCAGTTAATGCTCATGGCAAAAACCCGGTTGTTTTAGAAGTAAATGAAATTTATAATGTGGACGGCATTAATTACACACTGGTGATAGAACAAAAGAACAAAAAATATAATATTCGGATGAATAGCCTGGGCTATATTCTTGAAAAGGAAAAAATAAAAAAATAAGTGGAAGTTTCTATCAGCTATCCCGCGGCCTCGTCAACTGACAGGGCCTTTTTGTTTCATCAAAACTGTAATTTCGCAACTCTTACCGCATTGTCTCATGTTTTTATGATCCGAAGGCGGTTTCAAAAAAAGTTAAAAATGAACAAAGGTCCTGTTTCTAAATTTATTGAGCATCATTATCGTCACTTTAATGCAGCGGCATTGATGGATGCAGCGAAGGGTTATGAAACTCACTTGCAGGAAGGAGGAAAAATGATGATCACTCTTGCCGGCGCCATGAGTACCGGGGAACTGGGAATATCACTGGCTGAAATGATACGCCAGGGAAAATGTGATATTATCAGTTGTACCGGCGCCAACCTTGAAGAAGATGTGATGAACCTGGTGGCACATTCCAAATACAAACGAATTCCCAACTACAGGGATCTTACACCGGAGCAGGAATGGGACTTGCTGGAAAATCATTATAACCGTGTTACTGATACCTGTATTCCTGAAGAAGAAGCTTTTCGTCGCCTGCAAAAACATTTGGTAAAACAATGGAAAGATGCAGAAGAAAAAGGTGAACGTTATTTTCCTCATGAATTTTTATATAAGACAATTTTAAGCGGCGATCTTAAACAGTATTATGAAATAGATCCAAAAGATAGCTGGATAGTAGCAGCTGCAGAGAAAAATATCCCAATCGTTGTACCGGGCTGGGAAGATAGTACTACCGGAAATATTTTTGCCAGTTATGTAATAAAAGGAGAATTAAAAGCAAGCACGGTGAAAAACGGGATTGAATACATGGTGTGGCTGGCTGATTGGTATCGCAATAATTCTTCCGGCAAAGGTGTCGGTTTTTTCCAGGTTGGTGGCGGTATCGCCGGTGATTTCCCGATCTGCGTAGTGCCAATGATGTACCAGGACCTGGAGTGGCATGATGTTCCGTTCTGGAGTTATTTCTGCCAGATAAGCGATAGCACAACTTCATTCGGTTCTTATTCCGGCGCTGTGCCCAATGAAAAGATCACCTGGGGTAAATTAGATATTAAAACACCCAAGTTTATTGTAGAAAGTGATGCGACGATTGTGGCGCCATTGATCTTTGCGTGGGTATTGGGTTGGTAAGTAGAAGGAATTAATAAAATAATAAAACCCCGATTCGTTTATCGGGGTTTTATTGTATAGCAGAGTAGGGATTAAATTAATGTCTTCTATCTCTTCTGTCTTCCCGGCGATCTCTTTTATTTTCTCTCCGGTCACGAACATCTTCTTTTTGGTCTCTTACATCTTCCCGACGATCACGAACATCCTCGCGTTTGTCACGGATATCTTCTATCTTATCCCGACGGCCACCATCATGACGGGCATCACGAATATCTTCTTTGAGGTCACGAACATCTTCACGTCTGTCACGCCTGTCTTCTTTTCTATCTCTTACATTTTCACGGCGGTCTCTTACATCTTCTCTTCTGTCACGAATGTCTTCAATCCTGTCCCTGTTTTGGGCATCAGCAGATTGGCTGATTAAAACAGCCAGCAGCAAGGTACAGGCTATCATTAGTGGTTTTACGATTATTTTGGTGGTCATGTTCATATTTTTAAGGTTTCAAAAAGCGGTTACAAAAGATAGACTGGCATCAGTATAATGGGTTTAATGGGAGTAAAAAAAGAAGGTGACCTTATTCAGATCACCTTTCAGGAATAATAGGGTTAAAAATTAAAATCCTTTAGGTTTTTCCAACTTTAGATCCCTCTTAAGCATATCGTTGCCGTTGGCCATTTCCCAGGCAGTATAAAATACCAGTTGTCCTCTTTTCGCCATCAGTTTGTAATTGATCTTATCCGGTGTATCAGTTGGCCTGTGATAATCAGCATGTACACCATTGAAATAAAAAATTACAGGCACTCCTTTCTCCGCAAAATTGTAATGATCGCTGCGGTAATAAAAACGGTTTTTATCATTGGGATCATTATACTTCCGGTCCAGTTTCATTTTTGAATATTTTTTGTTTACCCCATCAGTGATAGGGGTAAGATCAGTGCTTAATTTATCATCACCGATAACATACAGGTAATTCATGGAGTCTTTGTCTTTCAAATATTCCTCGCCTATGCGGCCGATCATATCAATGTTGAGATCAACAGTGGTTTTTTCTAAAGGGTATACCGGATTATTGGAATAGTATTCACTTCCCCATAATCCCTTCTCTTCACCACTTACAGTCATAAACAAAATACTTCTCCTGGGTCCTTTGCCGGCAGCTTTGGCTTTCGCAAATGCTTCCGCCAATTCAAGAATTCCTACCGTGCCACTGCCGTCATCATCAGCGCCGTAATAAATAGTGCCATCACTTCTTTTACCCACATGATCATAATGTGAAGTGATCACCACATATTCATCTTTTTTATCAGTGCCTTCAATCAGGCCGAGTACATTGGAAGCATAAACTGTTGATGTATTTTTAAAATAACCAAGGTCAACATTGACCTTATATGTTTTGGAAGATAAAGGAGATGCTTTCATTTTTTCTATAATGCCTTTACCATCTTCACCCAATATTTTTTCAGCTACTCCTTCAGATGCAGTAAAAGTGAGCGGGGACATGCTGGCTATGTAGCCTTGCAGGGTATAAGCAGAAGAACCATTAAAAGGTTTACGTGGATAATTATTATAAATTATTACCAGAGCAGCGGCACCTTTTTCCTGGGCAACATTAATTTTGGAAAATACATTGGCAGGCGATCTGAAGCCTGTAACGGAGGGCTTGTATCCTGAAGGCGAACCATCCAGTATCAATACCAATTTTCCTTTTACATCCAGATCTTTATAATTATCTATTTCGCCATCAACAATGCCATAACCTACGAAAGCTACCTCAGAAAAACGCATTTCAGCAGTATGATTTATCATCACATTAGGCTGAAAATCTTTATTCATTTCAAAGGTAGTACCATTAATAATTAACTTGGTACTGGTCATTGAATCCTTATAAATCGGGTATAACTGGCGGTAACTGTCTTTGTTCCCTGGTAATAATCCAAGTGTTTTAAAATGGTCCTCAATATAATTGGCAGCTTTTTCCAAACCGGGAGATGGAGTGTCACGACCTTCCATTTCTGATCCGGCAATAATATACAAATGACGTTTCATATCATCGGCAGAAATAGTGGC